>CAYPUW010000051.1:0-10884 GCA_964413925.1 uncultured Rhodobacter sp.
CTCGTCACGGTAAAGCCCGACAAAACCAACCCGCGCCGAGGGGATCAACTCCAGCACCCCGTCAAGCAGGCCATTGCCCGCCCGCAAAATCGACACCAGCGCCAGTTTTTTACCCTTCAGGGTCGGCGCATCCATCTCCACCAGTGGCGTCTCTATCGTCTTGGTCGTCATCGGCAAATCGCGAGTGACCTCATAGGCCAGCAACATGGAAATCTCGCGCAGCAACTGGCGAAACACCGCCGTTGATGTGCCTTTTTCCCGCATCAGCGTCAGCTTGTGTTGCACAAGCGGATGGTCAACGATTTTCAGATGGTCTTGCATGATATCCCCCAGATCAGCGCCGTTTGCGCACGGGTTTTCCTAGCGCAAACTGCCCGCTGATCCAACCTGCTAAATCAAAGAATACCCGAAAATCAGCCTTGAATTAGCGCATAAAACTCCGTCCAAACGGCCCGAACGGCACCCCGAGCCACGCCGCAGCGCTCGCTCCGATATCGGCAAAAGCGCATTGGCCGATTGCGCCCGCACCCCCTCCGGTCACCACCACCGGCACCCGTTCGCGCGTGTGATCCGTCCCGCGCCAAGTGGGGTCGTTGCCGTGATCGGCGGTGAATATCAGCAAGTCGTCCGCCCGCATTCCCGCCAGCAATTCCGGCACCCGCCGATCAAACCATTCCAGCGCGCGCGCATAGCCCGACACGTCGCGTTGATGGCCGTAAAGCGTATCAAACTCGACGAAATTACTGAACACAAACGCACCGTCTTCGGCCTCACCCATCAAGGCCACTAGCCGGTCAAAAAGCGACGCATCCCCCTTGCCTTTATAAGCTTCATCAATACCCCGACCAGAGAAAATATCGTTGATTTTACCTACGGAAAAAACCTTCTGCCCGGCTTTTTGCACGTAGTCACACAGGGTGTCAGACGGTGGCGAAATCGCGAAATCCCGCCGGTTCGCAGTCCGCTGATAACCGTTTTTTTCATCGCCAACAAACGGGCGCGCAATCACTCGACCCACCTTCATCGCGTGCAAACTAGGCGCCAGCGCGCGGCACAGATCAAGCAATCGCTCAAGCCCGAAATGCTCCTCATGGGCTGCGATCTGAAACACGCTATCGGCAGAGGTGTAACAGATCGGCTGGCCCGTGCGGATATGTTCAGCCGCGTGTTTCTCGATGATCGGAATACCCGAAGCGTGGCAGTTGCCCAAAATGCCCGAAACCCCCGCCAACGCACAGACCCGCGCGACGATTTCGGCGGAAAATGCTGGCTGGATCTCGGGGAAATAATGCCAATCCCACGGCACCGGAACTCCGGTCATCTCCCAATGGCCCGAGGGCGTATCCTTGCCCTGAGACACCTCGTTTGCACATCCCCAAAGGCCATTTGGCACCGCATCCAACCCCGGCGTTTCAATACCGCTGGCCGCACGAACCGCTGCTCCCAGCCCCAATCGGTCAAGGTTTGGCACTCGCAAAAGCCCCGAGCGCCCGTCATTGGCGCGCCCATCCGCGCAGGCCGCGATAATATGGCCAAGCGTGTTGGAGCCTTGATCGCCGAAATCAGCCGCATCCAGCGCCCCACCGCAGCCAACCGAGTCCAGTACCGTCAGAAAAACCCGCGCCATTAACCAATCCTTTTTCGCAAGAGGGTATGTTCACGCACCACATCCTGAGAGAGCGTGACCGCACTCAGAACCGCCGCGCAAGCGCGCTTCAATGCAGGCTCGTCTGCCGCATGAACCACGGCAATCGGCTCGCCCTTGCTCACATGCAGTCCCAGCCCGGCAATCTGGTCGATCCCGACCGAATGATCAAGCACGTCATCCTGTTTTTGCCGCCCGCCGCCAAGGCTAACAACTGCCAATCCCAGCGCTTTTGCGTCAATCGCCGCGATAAATCCCGTATGCGGCGCCAACACCTCATCAACCACTGGCGCGCGGGGCAGATATTTTGCGGCCTGATCCACAAAATCCACCGGTCCACCAAGTGCTGCCACCATCTGCGCAAACTTTTCCGCCGCCGCCCCGCTTTGCAACACCGCCGCAATCATCTCGCGCCCTTCGGCGGCCCGCTCGCACAAGCCACCCAATTCCAACAACACCCCACCAAGCGCCACGCTTACATCCCAAAGTCGTCCGTCCACCGCATCGCCGCGCAAAAACGCCACCGCGTTGGCCACTTCCAACGCGTTACCCGCCGCACTGGCCAGCGGCTCGTTCATGTCGGTGACCAGTGCGGCCGTTTTGCACCCCGCGCCGTTGGCCACCGAGACCAGCGCGCACGCCAACTCCTCCGCCGCCGATTGTTCGGCCAAAAACGCGCCAGAACCACATTTCACGTCAAGAACCAGCCCGTCCAACCCCGCGGCCAGCTTTTTAGACAGGATCGAAGCGGTGATCAAATCCACACTTTCGACCGTCGCCGTGACATCGCGTATCGCGTAAAGCCGCTTGTCCGCAGGGGCGATAGCGCCGCTGGCCCCGACGATCACACAGCCAACGCGGCTCACAACATCGCGCATTTTGTCGATTGAAACCTCACTCTTATAGCCAGCAATCGCGTCGAGCTTATCAAGTGTGCCCCCCGTATGACCAAGGCCCCGACCCGAAATCATCGGTACATAAGCGCCACAAGCCGCCAGTGCCGGCGCCAGAATCAGCGACACATTATCGCCAATGCCGCCGGTGGAATGTTTGTCCAAAACCGGGCCAGGCAAGTCCCAGAGCTGCACATCCCCACTGTCGCGGATGGCCAAGGTCAGGGCCACGCGCTCGTCATCAAGCATGCCGTTGAGCAGCACCGCCATCGCAAACGCGCCCGCCTGCGCGTCGCTGATTTCACCAGTGGCCAGCCCGTTTGCAAACCAGATGATCTGCTCGTCACTAAGCCGCGCGCCGTCCCGCTTTTGCGCAATAATTGCGCGCGCATCCATCTCAGCCATCACTCATATGCGCGCCCATATGCGCAACTGAAAACGCGCCGGGAAGCAAGTCACCCAACGTCATGCGCGCCTGCTCGGCATCAAGTCCGGCCAAAACCACGACCACGTCCGCACCGCCAAATTCCGCCAGTTTCTGACGGCAGCCACCGCAAGGCGTGATCGGTTCGGGGCTGTCGGCAACCACCAAAACCTCGGCAATCTCGCGCTCGCCCGCCGCGATCATGGCCGCAATCGCCCCGGCCTCGGCGCAAGTGCCTTCGGGATAGGCCACATTTTCCACATTGCATCCCACAAAAACCGCGCCAGAAGCGGTTTTGATCGCTGCCCCGACCTTGAAATTCGAATAGGGCGCATAGGCCTTGATGCGCGCGGCCCGCGCGGCCTCAAACATGTTCATACGATGCTCTCCCATATATTGATCTGGGCGACTCTGATCCGGGAGAAGCGGATTTGCAAGCCCACTCGTTTGCGAGCCTGTCCGACCATCATCTACCCCCTTTAGCTTAACAACCCTTTAACCAGATGGCCCTGACGCATCACAATTTTGACGTCGCGCGTTCAGACGACTGCACGCCCGCCACGCCATCGCCTCGCTCAGCCCGACGAAGATAGCCTGATAACCACCGCGTCTGGAAACCACTTTACGCAACGCCCCGTCAAGCGAGCTGAAATCCTGTAACGCCGTGCGCAGCAACAACTTCTCGGCCTCGTTACGCGTATTAAATGACCCAAGGCTGATCGCCCATTGCCGCCCCCCCGAGGTCGAAACCCGGGTCACAACCGTCAAACCATCATCGCGCGGCGCGGGCCTTGCATCAGCAACCACAACCGGCGCTTCCGGCTTGGCGCTTGATGCAATGATCGCATTATTAATCTCCGCCTCCTGCCCCGCAGTTCGCTTGGCCATGCGCACAACGCGCGGTCTAGGTCGCAGGCTTTTCTTGACTGCCGTGACCACGACAATCCTCTTGCCGCCACCGTAATCGGGCAGGGCAGGCTTGTTGATCGCCACCACACTGGGCGCGAGCCTAAAGCCAAGATCAAGCAGCTTGGCCATCTTCTTGTTGCGCGCCGCAGTTGACCGTCCGCCGAAAACCGCCGCGATAATCCGTTTGTTGCCCCGATGGGCCGAGGCCACAAGGTTAAACCCAGCCGCGACCGTATAGCCCGTCTTGATACCATCCGCCCCCTCATAGGTCGACAGAAACTTGCGATTGGAGCTGCGAACCTCACGTCCGCCGACATTGGTCTTCTTACGCGAGAAAATGTTAAAATATTGTGGATAATCGAAAAATAAATGCCGCCCCAGTGTGGTCATGTCGCGCGCGGTCGATAAATGCCCGGCCTCGGTCAGCCCATGCGCGTTCTTGAACGTGCTTCTCGTCATCCCCAGCGCCTTGGCCGTCCGGTTCATACGCCGCGCAAATGCCGCCTCGCTGCCGCCAACCGCCTCGCCCAACGCCGTTGCCGCGTCATTGGCCGATTTGACCGCCGCCGCGCGAATAAGATTGCGCACAGTGATTTTTTGCCCGGCCCTAAGACCCAGCTTTGACGGAGGCTCAGCCGCCGCGCGTCTAGAAACAGTAACTTTAGTATCCAGCGTAATTTCGCCGTTTTTGATCGCCTCAAACGTCACATAAAGCGTCATCATCTTGGTAAGCGAAGCCGGATAAAGCCGCATATCGGCGTTGCGCGAATAAAGCACCTTGCCCGAGCGCACATCAATCACCATCGACGCCGCCGGGGCCGCAAAAACCTCGCCGCCAGACCATACGATCACTAAAGCGAGGAAAACCCCGCTTACCATTTTTCTGAACACCGGTTGCTCCGCCGACTATGCTGCCTCTGACACCGATTATTCGGGGCCTTTTGTTATTATCTCGACGCTAGCATGGGATTGTGCGCAAAAAAAGGCTAATTTCTGAATGGCTTGGCATATTTTTCTGCGCCCCCCCGGTCAGGCACGCCCCGCCGCGCCTCCGCCCGCGACTCCACAACATAAATATTGATCTTTTCTTCACATTTTCATGTAAAAGTCGCGACAATGCAGCATTTCACTTTTCGCGCGCGCTCACCTATATTATGGACCTGCAAGTCGCGCGATTCTGGAGAACAGGGTGAAACCGTTGGAAATAACAACGATGGCGAACAAGGAAGATGATGGCGACGCGGCCATCGTCACCAAAACCCGTTCCAAAACCGAACGCCCACCGCTTTACAAGATTTTGCTGCTGAATGACGACTTCACCCCGATGGAATTCGTGGTTTACGTTTTGGAAAGGTTTTTTGGTATATCCCATGATCAGGCGATCGACATTATGATGACTGTTCACAAAAAGGGCCTGGCGGTAGTGGGTGTCTTCTCCTTTGAAATCGCCGAGACCAAAGTCGCCCAGGTGATGGAATTGGCGCGCCGAAACCAGCATCCGCTGCAATGCACGATGGAGAGAGAATAAGGCCCGCGCCTTATTCACAACATGGCCATGTCCCGTCTCAAAACCGCTTTTGACCTCCCCGAGCTTGCGCCAAACGAGGGTGAAAACACCGCCGTTCTTCGCGCCCGTGACGACACCACTTACCGCATGTTTACCA
This sequence comes from uncultured Rhodobacter sp., assembly GCA_964413925.1. Taxonomy (GTDB): domain Bacteria; phylum Pseudomonadota; class Alphaproteobacteria; order Rhodobacterales; family Rhodobacteraceae; genus UBA5972. The sequence continues at coordinate 5,536 of CAYPUW010000051.1, forward strand.
AGGATCACCTGTCGCTCGCCAACAGCTTTCGCCCAACCTTTGATCGCCTGAGCGCGCAGGATTTCAACGTTTCCGACCAGATTGAAGGCTCGTTTTCGCGGGTTTTGGTGCATATAACCCGCTCCAAGATCGAAACTTTGGGCCTGATCGCGCAAGCCTTTGAACTCTGTACGCCCGGCGGTCTGGTGGTTGTGGACGGGGCCAAAACCGACGGCATTGAGTCGGCGCTGAAACACTGCAAATCGCTGGATCTGAAGATCGGCGCACTGGCAAAATCCCACGGCAAAACCTTCTGGATGAGACGCCCGCGCATATTGCCCGAAACCTTGGACGCATGGCGCATCGGCTTGCAAGCGCGCCAGAACAAGGACGGATTTTGGACCGCGCCGGGGATGTTTTCACCCACCAAGACCGATCCGGGTTCGTCCCTTCTGGCCGCTCATTTTGACACTCGCCTCAAGGGGCAGATCGCCGATCTCGGGGCCGGTTGGGGCTGGCTCAGCCTGCAAGCTTTTTCGCGCGCCGACCCCACCGGCATTGATCTTTACGAGGCCGAAAATACCGCCCTGACCGCTGCGCGCGCCAATATTTCCGATCCGCGCGCCAGCTTCATCTGGGCCGATGTTCAGACCCTGACAACCGATCAGCGCTATGACGCGGTGATTTGCAATCCCCCCTTTCATCAAGGCCGCGCGGCCGAGCCTGCCATTGGTGTGGATTTCATTAACAAAGCCGCCGATATCCTGAAACCAAACGGTCGCCTCTGGATGGTCGCCAACCGGCAACTCCCCTATGAGCACAGCCTTGAGCAGTGTTTTGGCCACTGCAAAACGCTGGAGCAAACGCCACATTTCAAGGTGTTTCTGGCCGAAAAACCCCGCAGCGCGTCGTTTCGAGCGCGCCATATCTGCGCAACTCACCCGCGTTAACCATCGCGCAAGGAGGAAAATATGTCCTATTCCATCGCCGGAAAAACCGCCATCGTCACCGGAGCCGCCAACGGCGTCGGCCTCGCCATCGCCCGTCATTTCGTTAACCAAGGCGCGTGCGTCATGTTCGCAGATATGGACGAGACCAAACTCGCCGCCGAGGTTGACTCCGTTAAAACCGAGGACCGCCGCGCGCGCTATTTCGCCGGGGATTTGCGCCAGCGTCTGACACTCGCCAACCTGCTCTCCGCGACCATCGACGCCTTTGATCGCGTTGATATACTGGTAAATGCCAGCCGTCAGGTGCTGCGCTCGGACCCGCTCAACCCGGATGAGGACGCATTTGAGGCGCTGATCGAACAAAACCTCACCACCAGCTTGCGCCTGACACAAGTGGTGGCCAAACGGTTGATAAAACAGGCCGAGGACGAGGGGACGAAAGACGGCAATATCGGCTCAATCGTTAATATCACGTCGATTGCCGCGACACGGGCGCACCCGCAATTGCTGGCCTACTCAATCAGCGCGGCAGCACTTGACCAGATGACCCGCTCCATGGCGGTCGCGCTCGCAGCCAACCGAATTCGCGTCAACGCGGTGGCGTTTGGCTCGGTAATGAGCGCGAGCTTGCGTTTCGCGCTCAAAGAGCATCCCGACCTGCGCGGTATCGTTTCCGACGCAACCCCGCTTGGGCGGATCGGCGAAGCGAGCGAGGTCGCCGAAGCGGTACAATATCTGGCAAGCGAAAGTTCGAGCTTCGTCACCGGCCAAATATTAACCGTTGACGGTGGCCGCACCCTAATCGATCCGGTGGTCACCGCCGCACATTAGGGCTGCGAATCACCGCTATCTTTTTCGGCTTTATCCTTTTCAGCCGCGTCATCTTCATCTTTATCGTCGCCGCTCTTGGGCAGATTGAACAGGCTTTCCGCGTCAACCACCTTGGCACCCGCCTCTTCCTCATCCGGCGCGCTCAACGAGAACGTCTCCAACCCCGACATACTTGCCGGCATTTTCGGCTCGTCCTCGAGGCCCAGCGACTGCACTGTCGACACCAGCTTGCGCCGCTCGTCATCGGACATCACGCCACCTTCTTTGGCCTTCTTGGCGGCGGCTTTGCCCACAGCCGCGTCCAGCTCAAGCTGTTTACACATGCCCAGCGCCACCGGATCAACCGGCAGAATATTGTTGATGTTCCAATGCGTGCGCTCGCGAATCGCCTGAATGGTCGGCTTGGTGGTGCCCACCAGTTTAGAGATTTGGCTGTCGGCCAGCTCGGGATGAAACTTCACCAGCCACGCAATCGCGCTCGGGCGATCCTGACGTTTTGAAAGCGGCGTATAACGCGGCCCCTTGCGTTTCAGCTCCCCCTCGGCGGCAGGATTATATTTCAGCTTCAGCTTCAGCGCCGGATTTTTTTCCGCCGCCTCAATCACCTCTTTATCAAGCTGGGTATTGGCAATCGGATCGAACCCTTTGATGCCAACCGCGACCTCGCCATCGGCGATTCCGTTGACCTCAAGCTCGTGAAGGCCGCAAAAATCAGCGATCTGTTTGAACGTCAGCGTGGTGTTGTCAACCAGCCAAACTGCGGTTGCTTTGGCCATAAGGGGCAGTGCCATGAGAGTTCCTCCGAATTAAGCACATCTCCCCCGTTCAGTGAAACCTGTCTGCGGAAATCCGCGCATGTCAGTTTTCGTGGGGGAATTGATCGTGTATATAGGACGTATCGCGACGATTGAAAAGGGGGATTTCATGCTGCGTTTAACCGCCTTGCTCGCGCTGATCTTGCTGACGATCAGTTACACGCTGGCCGGGGCCAAGCGCGCGGGCAAGTTTGACTATTACGTCCTGTCGCTGTCGTGGTCGCCCAGTTGGTGCGCGCTCAAAGGCGATGCACAATCCGCCGCCCAATGCGCCAAAAACGCCGACTTTGGCTTTACTCTGCACGGGCTGTGGCCTCAATACGCCAAGGGCTGGCCCTCGTTTTGCCAAACCGACCAGTCCGCCCCCAGCCGCGAACAAACCGACGCCATGAGCGATATCATGGGTTCAGGCGCGCTCGCCGCCCATCAATGGGACAAGCACGGGCGCTGCTCGGGCCTTTCGGCCAAACAGTATTTCGCCGTCTCGCGCGACGCTTACGAGCGCGTCAATCGCCCGCGCGTGTTTCGCAAACTCCTCAAGCCCCTGACCCTGCCCGCACCCGTCATCAAAGCCGAGTTTATGAAACAGAACCCGTCGCTCAAGCCAAACACACTGGCCGTCACCTGCAAACGCGGCCTGTTCCAAGAGGTCCGCATCTGCCTGACAAAAGGGCTTGAGCCAACCGCCTGCGGCATTGACGTTTCACAAGATTGCCAGCAAACCGTTATTTTCCCACCGCTGCGATAGCGAATCACTCAACCAAGATTGCACAGATGACCCAGCACCGCTCCGAACTTCTGATGCCCGCAGGCAATTTGCGAAAGCTGAAAATGGCGGTCCTTTACGGGGCCGACGCGGTCTATCTCGGCACGCCGGATATGAGCCTGCGCACCAAATCCCAGTTCTCGCTTGATGACGTGGTCGAGGGGGTCGAATTTTGCCACGCCCACGGCAAACGCGCCTACCTGACCCTCAATATGTTCTCCCATAACAAAGACGTGCCAAAACTTGGCGAATATATTGAAACCGTGCGCCGCGTGAAACCCGACGGCCTGATCATCGCCGACCCCGGCGTGTTTCAATTCGTGCGCGACCGCGCCCCTGAATTGCCCCTGCACATCTCGACCCAAAGCAATGTCTCGTCATATCTCTCGGTTGATTTCTGGCACGCCCAAGGGGCCGAACTGGTGGTTTTAGCGCGCGAAGTCTCGTTCAACGAACTGACCGAAATCCGCGAAAAATGCCCTGATATCAAGCTTGAAGCCTTCGTTCACGGCGCCATGTGCATGACCTATTCAGGCCGCTGCCTGCTCTCTAATTTCATGGCCGAGCGCGGTGCCAACCAAGGCAATTGCGCCAATTCCTGTCGCTGGAACTACAACGTCAGAATGCGCCTCAAAGACGGCACCGTGCAAGCGCTCGACATCAACGAAACCAACGCCGACATGTTCGAGTTTCTACTCGAAGAAGGCTGCCGCCCCGGCGAGCTTATGCCGATCGAGGAGGACGGTCGCGGCTCTTACATCCTCAATTCCCGAGATCTGTGCATCATGCCCAAACTCGACCAATATCTGGCGCTCGGCATCGACAGCCTCAAGGTCGAGGGGCGCGGAAAATCCGAATATTACGTCGCCGTGGTCACCCGCACCTACCGCATGGCCATCGACGATTACTACGCCGATCCTGAAAACTGGGACGCCCGCAAATACATGGCAGAGCTGGAAACAGTCGGCAATCGCGGCTACACGCTGGCCTTTCACGATGGTCGCCTCAGCAATTATGCCCATGACTATGAAAACACCGCCGCCCTTGCCCAATGGGAATATGCCGGCGTGGTCACAGATGTCACCGATGACGCCTTTCACGTCGAGGTCAAAAACAAACTGGAGGCCGGCGAAGTGCTTGATTTCATCTCGCCGGTTGCGCGCGAAACCATGCTGCTGCGCGCCTATCACTTTGAAGACGCGACAACCGGCGAGATCAAGGACGTGGTTCAAGGCGGCACAAAAACCACCGTGCGCTTCCCGTTTACCCTGTTTGACCACGAAGATATCGCCTCGCTCAAAGCACGCTTCCCGCTCTATTCGGTGCTGCGCAAAGAAAAGGCGCTGAATGACGAGCAATGGAACCGCGTTAAATTCGACAAACTGGTTCAGGGACTTGAGACCAAAAACACGCGCAACGACGAGGCCTACACGCGGCGACGCGACGCACTCGCCAAATCCGTCGATGAGGACCAAAACCAGCGCCGCTTCAAAACCAATCGCATCGGCAAAGATGGCTGCTGTGGCAAAGGCTGCAATGGTTGCTTAATCTTCTGGCAAGACGATGCTTATGCGCGCGCCCGCGAGGTGCTGCTCAAACGAAAACAAGGCGAACAACTGACCGCGCAAGAGGCCAAAAACCTAAAAGACGCCGCCGAATAACCCGCTTCTTTATGGCCCAAATATCCCCGCCGGAGGCTCCACCCTAGGCCCCCAAAACCGACTCAGGCGACGGTCAAAACCACCTTGCCCACATGAGCGGTACTCTCCAAACGCCGATGCGCCTCAGCCGCTTGAGCCAGATCAAAGGTCGAATCCATCACCGGCGCAATCACCCCCGCGTCCAACAGCGGCCACACCTTGGCGCGCAACTCATCAGCAATGCCCGCCTTGGCCGCATCCGACTGTGGCCGCAAGGTCGACCCCGTGACACTCAGCCGCCGCACCATCACTTGAGCAAAGTTCACCTCGGCCTTTGCTCCGCCCAGAAACGCAATCATCACCAGACG
>CAYPUW010000052.1:0-10796 GCA_964413925.1 uncultured Rhodobacter sp.
GTTTAAGGCAAATGCGGGGGCTTCACAAAAGCTCGATCCGGTATCCCGTGGTATGCTGAACCGATTGACGCCGCGCCTGCGAGATGTTAGCTGGGACCACGAAAACCTAGAGGTTGCGATCCGAGGGTTTGCCGAGCAGGAAAACACCGGGCTTGGCAAAATCGCGCAACCTCTTAGGGCGGCACTTACCGGGCGTACAATCTCGCCCAGTGTGTTTGACGTTATGCTTTTAATTGGACGCAGCGAAACCATCGCCCGTCTGGAAGACGCGGCGGTCTGACCTATATTAAGAAATGTAGGTCATTAAGGACCGCCGAAATTGACAAAAGCTTCACAAAGCGCGTGTAACGTGCGGCGTAAATACTGCGCGACGCTGAGGCGTTGCGCCAACTAACAAGAATTGAACGAGAGGTAAAAAAACATGGAAAAAACCCAACGAACAGCAACCCTCAGCTTTGATGGCAAAGTTCTGGAACTGCCAATGCTGTCGCCCACAGTTGGCCCGGATGTGATTGATATCAGAAAGCTATATGCCGAGGGTGACGTGTTCACCTATGATCCGGGTTTCACCTCGACCGCCTCTTGCAACTCTGACATCACGTTTATTGACGGCGGCAAGGGCCAGCTGCTTTATCGCGGCTATCCCATTGATCAACTGGCGGGAAAATCCCATTATCTCGAGGTCTGCTATTTGCTGCTTTATGGCGAACTTCCCTCTGGCGTCGAGCTGGACGAGTTTGAAAGCCGGGTAACCAATCACACCATGGTTCACGAGCAGATGCATAATTTCTTCCGTGGTTTCCGGCGCGACGCGCATCCGATGGCGACTATGGTTGGTGTGGTTGGGGCCATGTCGGCGTTTTACCACGATTCCACCGATATCACCGATCCCTTACAGCGCGAGATCGCCTCAATCCGCCTGATTGCCAAAATGCCGACAATTGCGGCGATGGCGTTCAAATACTCGATCGGCCAGCCGTTTGTGTATCCACGCAACGACCTTGATTACGCGTCAAACTTCCTGCGCATGTGCTATGCGGTTCCTGCCGAGGAGTACGAAGTCAACCCGATCCTGTCGCGCGCGATGGACCGAATTTTCACGCTGCATGCGGATCACGAGCAAAACGCCTCGACCGCGACTGTGCGCCTTGCTGGCTCATCCGGGGCCAACCCATTTGCCTGTATTGCGGCCGGGATTGCCTGTTTGTGGGGGCCTGCGCATGGCGGGGCCAACGAGGCCGCGCTGAATATGCTGCGCGAAATCGGCACGGTTGATCGTATTCCCGAGTTTATCGCCCGCGCCAAGGATCGCGACGATCCGTTCCGCCTGATGGGTTTTGGGCATCGGGTTTACAAGAATTTTGACCCCCGCGCCAAAGTGATGAAGGAGAGTGCGGATGAGGTGCTCGATCTGCTGGGCATCCATAACAACCCAACCTTGCAAGTGGCCAAGGAGCTGGAAAAAATCGCGCTGGAGGACGAGTATTTCGTATCCAAAAAGCTCTATCCCAACGTGGATTTCTATTCGGGCATTATTCTGGACGCGATGGGCTTTCCCACCTCGATGTTCACGCCAATCTTTGCGCTTAGTCGCACGGTTGGCTGGATCGCCCAGTGGAAAGAGATGATCGGTGATCCGACCCAGAAAATTGGCCGTCCACGTCAGCTTTACGTGGGTGCTGCCGCGCGTGATTATGTGGATGTAGAGGCGCGTTAAATCTGCATTGGATTTAACTAAAATTCTAGACAGAAAAAGGGCGCGGGATTAACCCCCGCGCCCTTTTTCATGTGTCAGTATTGTGAGTTTTACCTGCGCGCAGAGCCGACCAGCTTCCAAACCGCAGGCAATAATAATGCCGCCAGAACCAGCTTCATCGCGTCACCAACAAGAAACGGCGTCAGCCCCCAAGCCAAAATCGGCTTGTCCCAAGTATAAAGAACCCCAAGCCACAAAACGCCGGGAACATAGATCAGCGCATTGCCGATCAGCATCCCGCCGGCCATTTTCCACACATTGCGATCCCAACCGCGCCGTGCCAGATAGCCAAGCGCCAGCGTTGCCAGAACGAACCCAACCAAATAGCCGCCGGTGCTGCCCATCATATAGTCAAGGCCAGCCTTGTCGGCGCTCGAGCCCGCGAACACGTCAAATCCAAGCGCACCGATCAGCATATAGCCAAATATCGTCGCCAACCCGAGCCGTGGCCCATAAGCCGCGCCAATCGTCAGCACCGCGAACGTTCCCAGCGTAACCGGCACGGGCGACGGCCAGACCGGCACCTTGATTTTCGCCGCGATCGCCAGCACGGCGATGCCGAGCACCACCATGATCACGCGCTTGACCAAAAGAGCAGGGCCGTCGGCGGGCCAAATCTCTTCGCTCAAAACCTTGTCGGTCATCACCATCGCCATCAACATTTCCCTCCGTTTATCCGTGGTTTGCTTGGGTTTGCCCAATCGCTGACCGAGATACAAGAAAATTCGCCCGATGATCCTGCGACATAGCCCTCTCTTGCGACCAAACTTCGCGCGGTTTAAGAGGCAGGACAATCGCAAACTGTCCAACAAAGGCGAAATTCTTATGGTTCCCCGCTACTCCCGCCCCGAAATGATGGCCATCTGGTCCGCCCGCAGCAAATTTCGCATCTGGTTTGAAATCGAGGCCCATGCCTGCGACGCAATGGCCGAACTCGGCGTGATTCCGGTCGAAAATGCCCGCGCGGTGTGGAAAGCTGCGGATGTGGAGTTTGATATCGACCGGATTGACGAGATAGAGGCGGTGACCAAGCATGATGTTATCGCATTTTTAACCCATCTGTCAGAGATTATAGGTCAGGACGAAGCGCGATTCGTTCACCAAGGGATGACCAGTTCGGACGTGTTGGACACCACGTTCAACGTGCAGCTCGTGCGTGCATGCGACATATTGTTGGCCGACATGGACCGTTTGCTGGCGGCACTGAAGCGGCGCGCGCTTGAGCATAAGATGACTATCTGCATAGGCCGCTCGCACGGAATACATGCGGAACCGGTGACGATGGGCCTGAAATTCGCCCGATTTTACGCCGAAATGGACCGCAACAAGCGCCGCCTGATCACCGCGCGCGAAGAAATCGCCACCGGGGCCATCTCTGGTGCGGTCGGGACATTCGCCAATATCGACCCGAGCGTTGAAGCCCATGTCTGCGCCAAGCTGGGCCTTGAGCCAGAGCCGATCTCCACCCAAGTCATCCCCCGCGACCGTCATGCTGCGTTTTTTGCCACTTTGGGGGTCGTCGCCGCCTCAATCGAAAACATCGCCACCGAGTTTCGCCATCTTCAGCGCACCGAAGTTTTGGAAGCGGAAGAGTATTTTGCGCCCGGCCAAAAAGGCTCGTCGGCCATGCCGCATAAGCGAAATCCGGTTCTGACCGAAAACCTGACCGGACTTTCACGGCTGGTGCGTATGGCCGTGGTGCCTGCGCTGGAAAACGTTCCGCTGTGGCACGAGCGCGATATTTCCCACTCCTCCGTGGAAAGAAATATCGGACCGGATACGACGATCACGCTGGATTTCGCGCTGGCGCGCCTCACTTCCGTGGTTGATAAACTGCTGATTTACCCTGACAACATGATGAAAAACCTGAATAAATTCCACGGTCTGGTTCATTCACAACGCGTGTTGCTGGCGCTTACCCAAGCAGGTGTCAGCCGCGAAGATGCCTATCGTCTGGTCCAGCGCAACGCGATGAAAGTTTGGGAGCAAGGGGCCGATTTCATGACCGAACTGCTTGGTGATGATGAGGTCACCGCAGCTCTGAATACCGATAAAATCAAGGCACTTTTCGACCTTGGCTATCACACCAAACATGTCGATACGATTTTCGCGCGGGTGTTTGGAGACTGATCAGGCGAGAAAAACCTCTCCCCGCCTGCGCATCGTCACCTGATTACTCTTCGCCCATGACCTGCTGTTTGGCCAAATGCAAACTGGCATCCATCTGCGCGCGAATCGTCGCCTCATCCGCTAAATCGCCAAGGCTCGTTGAAACTTTGCGAAAAACGTCTTCCTTGCCGGCCTCCTCAAAGTCTGACTTGACCACTTCGATGGCAAAGGAACTGGCGGCATCGCCCTCTTTGCCCATCAATTCGGCGGCCCACAGCCCAAGCAGCTTGTTCGCGCGCGCCTCGACCTTGAATTGCAAGGCCGCATCATTGGTGTATTTTGCTTCGAAAATATTTTCACGCTCGTCAAAAGTGGTCATGGTTTCTCCGTTGAAACTGAGGATATGTTGATTTCTATATGGCGAATGAACCGCCCTTCTGCAAGCCTTGCGCGCGGCAAATCGACGGCGCGCTTGCCCCCGTGCCGCACATTATCTATAGAGACGCCAATTGGTCAATCAGCCCGCACCAGCGCACTGATTCCCCGCATTTCCCAGGATCGGAGAGCGCAAATGGCACGCCGCAAAAAGCTTTACGAAGGCAAAGCCAAAATTTTGTATGAAGGACCAGAACCCGGCACACTGGTTCAGTACTTCAAAGACGACGCCACCGCGTTCAACGCCGAAAAGCGCGCCAAAATTGAGGGCAAAGGCGTTCTCAACAACCGGATGAGCGAGCATTTCATGACTGGGCTCAACGCAATCGGCGTACCGACCCATTTCATCCGCCGCCTGAACATGCGCGAACAACTTATCCGCAGCGTTGAGATGATCCCGCTTGAGATCGTGGTGCGAAATGTTGCCGCCGGCTCGATCTCTACCCGTCTTGGTATCGAGGAGGGCACCTCCCTGCCCCGTCCCATTGTTGAGTTTTACCTCAAAGATGACAAACTCGGCGATCCTTTGGTATCAGAGGAGCACATCTTGGCCTTCAACTGGGCAACACAACAAGATCTTGACGATATGGTCGCGCTCGCTCTTCGCGTGAACGACTTTATGTCCGGGCTGATGTACGGGGTCAACATCCGGTTGATCGATTTCAAAATCGAGATTGGGCGTATTTTTGAGGGCGACTATCAGCGTCTGATCGTGGCCGACGAGATCAGCCCCGATAGTTGCCGCTTGTGGGACGCAAAATCGGGGCAGAAGCTCGACAAAGATGTTTTTCGCCGCGATTTGGGCAATCTGGCCGACGCCTATACCGAGGTTGCCAATCGGTTCGGCCTGATCCCGAAAAATACCCCCCCTGCCTCTGGGCCAAAGCTGGTTAATTAGGAAAACGCCATGATTGCACGCGTGTTTGTCACCCTAAAACCCGGAGTTCTCGACCCGCAAGGGGCCGCGATTCGCCGCTCGCTGGGTCAGCTTGGATTTGACGGGGTTAATGGCGTGCGTCAAGGCAAGGTGATCGAGCTTGATCTAGCCGAAACCGACCCAGAAGCGGCCAAAAAACGCGTCGCCGAGATGTGCGAAAAGTTATTGGCAAACACGGTGATTGAAAATTTTGACGTGGAAATCTTGCCATGAAGGCAGGGGTCATCGTTTTTCCCGGCTCAAACTGTGATCGGGATCTGGCGGTCGCATTTGAGGGGATCAGCGGCAAGCCCGCGCAGATGATCTGGCATAAAGATACGGTTTTGCCTGATGGGCTTGATATTATCGGCATCCCCGGCGGCTTTTCCTTCGGGGATTATCTGCGCTGCGGCGCCATTGCCGCGCGGTCACCAATTTGTCGGGCGGTGGTTGATTTTGCCAATCGCGGCGGCCATGTTCTGGGCATTTGCAACGGCTTTCAGGTCTTGACGGAAACCGGGTTGTTGCCGGGGGCATTAATGCGAAATTCAGGGTTGAAGTTTGTCTGTAAAGACGTTGATTTAACAGTAAAAACCAGCGACAGCCCCTATACGAATACCTACCAGAAAGATCAAAATATCCGCATTCCGGTCGCCCATCACGACGGCAATTATTGTGCCGACGAGACCGAAATTGCCCGCCTTTGGGACCAAGATCGCGTGGCGTTCACCTATGGCGATAACCCCAACGGCTCTACCGACGATATCGCCGGAATTCTGTCGCAAAACCGCCGGGTTCTCGGTCTCATGCCCCATCCCGAGCGTCTCAATGACCCGGCGCTTGGCGGAGAGGACGGCGCGGGCCTGTTTCGCTCGATCACCCAAGCTTTTGCCACGACGAGTTGATCTCGCTTGAGCGAGACCAAAGACCGGCGTAAGCTTGCACCAAATGAGCACACAGGCCGTGGAAAAATCACAACTCTCCCCTAAGACGCCCAGCGGAACGTCGCTGATCGCGCGTCTTGTTGTGGCTGTGGTGATCGCGATCGCCATCCTTTTGGTGTGGATTTCAAACCTTTATCTGACCAGCCGCTTTACCCATGAAACCCGTTCGCAAGCGAACCTACGACTGGCCCTTTATACTGGCAATATCTCCAGCGAGCTGCAACGCACATCGGTCGTGCCGTTGTTGCTGTCGCGCGACCCGGTACTGATCTCTGATCTCAACTCCGGTGACTTCGCGGCGACCTCGCAAAGGTTAATTTCGATCAAAGACGAGATCGGCGCGGTGTCGCTGATTTTACTCGATGAAGGCGGGCGGACGGTGGCCGCGACTGATCGGCGCGCCATTGGCACCATTCACCGCAATCAGGCTTATTATGTGAATGCGCTGCGCAGCCCCGACACGGTTTTCACCGTCACCAAGCTAGAAACCGGCGGGCTGCAATTCAGCTATTCCCGCAAATTGCAAAGCGGCACCAAGAGTATCGGCGTGATCGTGGTCGAGGTCCAACTGGCCAAGCTTGAACAAAAATGGTCGCTGGCAAATGAGGCGATTATGGTGACGGATTCCGCAGGTCTGGTGATCCTGTCGTCAGAGCCGCGCTGGAAAAACAAGACCATCAAACAAGCATTGAAGGTTGATTACTCCCCCGGAGCGATTGAACGCGCCATTCAAGCCACCAGCGACTGGACCCTAAGCCCGGCCGAGGCGATCACCCAAGGGCGCGCCATCCTGCGTCTTGACGGAAAGATCGGATTTCAGGGCTGGCGGATAACATATTTCACCACCTTCGCATCAGTTCGCGAGCGGGTAAATGGGGTTTTAGCCATTGAAATCATGGGGTTCGCTATTCTCGTGGCGCTGGTATTTTATGTCTTGTCGCGCCGAGCGGTTCAGCAATCCAATCTGTTTCAGCGTGAATCCATCGAGCTTCGCGCCTTAAACGAACGGCTTTCATCGCTCAATAACCGGCTATCGGACGAGATCAGCGAGCGTGAAAAGGTCGAGCGTGACCTTGAAGTGGCCGAGCAAAGCCTTGCTCAAAGCTCCAAACTCGCGGCCCTCGGCGAGATGTCGGCGGCGGTGAGCCATGAGTTAAACCAACCGCTCGCGGCCATGCGCACCTATCTTGCCGGGGCGAAGTTGCTTTTGCAACGGCACCGCCCGGACGAGGCTCTATCGAGCTTTCAGCGCATCGACGATCTGATCGGGCGCATGGGCTCTATCACCCGCCAGCTCAAATCCTATGCGCGTAAAAGCGGCGACGAGCCAACGCCAGTCGATCTGCGCGACGCGCTCGCAACGGGTCTGTCGATGATGGAGCCGCAACTCAATCAAATGGAGGTCAGCATCACCCAAGACGTGCCGCACGAGCCGGTAATGGTGCTGGCAAATCAACTGCGATTAGAGCAGGTTGTCATTAACCTTTTGCGCAATGCACTGGACGCCATGAAAGAGCTGAAATCACGCGAACTGACCCTTTTGATGACGGCGGGCGAGACGGCGGTGCTGTCTGTGCGCGATAACGGGGCCGGGATTGACGACCTTGATCAGTTGTTTGAGCCGTTTTATACCACCAAAAAACCCGGCGACGGAGTTGGCCTTGGGCTTGCGATTTCCTCGGGGATCGTCAATGACCTTGGGGGGCGGCTGATCGCGCGCAACGGCACCAAACGCGGGGCCGTTTTTGAAATTCAACTCCCCATCCTCAACACCAAAACCGCCGCAGCAGAGTAACAGGTAAACCCATGCCAGACCCTATGACAATTGCCATCGTTGACGACGAAGAGGACATGCGCCAGTCGATCTCGCAATGGCTGAGCCTGACCGGATATAACACCGAAACCTACTCCAGTGCCGAGGACGCGCTGATTGCGCTGGGACCGGATTATCGCGGGATTGTCATCTCTGATATTCGCATGCCCGGTATGGATGGCATGACATTTCTCAAGCGCTTGATGAGCATCGACAACGCGCTGCCGGTGATCCTGATTACCGGCCATGGGGACGTGCCGATGGCGGTCGAGGCGATGCAAATCGGGGCCTATGATTTCCTTGAAAAGCCGTTTGACCCCGAACGTATGAGCGATCTGGCGCGGCGAGCGACCCATACGCGGCGGCTTACGCTTGACAACCGTGCGTTGAGGCGTGAACTTTCGGATGGCACGGTATTATTGCGTAAACTGGTTGGTTCCAGCCCGATAATGGAGCGTCTGCGCGAGGATATCCTCGATCTTGCCCAAGCCGATGGCCATGTACTGGTGGACGGGGAAACCGGCACTGGCAAGAGCCTTGTTGCGCACGCTTTGCATGCTTGCGGCCCGCGTCAGGGCAAGAAATTTCTGAACATTTCCTGCGCCGCCCATGAAGAGGAGGAGCTGACCTCGATCTTGTTTGGCCCGCCCCCAAAAGGCACGGCCCTGCCGATGGTGGAGGAGGCGCGAGGTGGCTCTTTGTGTCTGGAAGATATCGAGAGCCTGCCGCAATCCTTGCAAGCCAAACTGTTAAGCCTGATCAGCGACCAACAGCAACCGGGGGACACGTTGCCAGTACGAGTGATCGCGATTTGCAACAATCAGGACCCGGAAACCAAATGCGAGGATCACCTGCGCAGCGACCTTTACTACCGTCTGGCGGCCATGCTAATCACACCTCCGCCACTGCGCCAGCGCGGCGAAGATATCCTAACGCTGTTTAATCGTTTTACCGAGACATTTGCCGAGGAATATGGCTGTGATGCACCCGAGGTTAACGCCAAGGAGGCGGCGCAACTATTGCAGGCTCCTTGGCCCGGAAATGTGCGCCAACTGATCAATTTGGCCGAGCGCGCAGTACTGCAAAGTCGGCGCGGATCTGGCACGATTACCGGGCTTTTGATGTCTGATAATTCAGAGATCCAGCACGCGCTGGTGACCGAAGGAAAGCCTCTGAAAGAGTATGTCGAAGCGTTTGAACGCATGCTGATCGACAACACTATGCGCCGCCATCGCGGCTCTATCGCCGGGGTGATGGAAGAGCTGAGCTTGCCGCGTCGAACCCTCAATGAGAAGATGGCAAAATACGGGTTAAGTCGTTCAGATTACCTTTAATATCAAATAGCTACGTTACCCGTCGCCACGTCGAAAATCAGCTTGAGATTAAGAACAATCAACGTGACAGCAATCACGGCGCACACGATTGTCAGCCAACGTGGAGCGCGCAGCCCGCCCATTTTTTTGTTGTTGGCGGTGAAGATTATCAAAGGTACGATCGCGAATGGCAGTTGCAGACTCAGGACCACCTGACTGGCGATCAACAGCTTGGCTGTCCCGCTGGTGCCAAACAAAACCGTGACCACAACCGCCGGTAAAATTGCGATGCCGCGCGTGATCAGACGCCTCAGCCATGGGGCAAGCCGGATGTTGACAAACCCCTCCATAACGATCTGTCCTGCGAGGGTTGCGGTCACGGTCGAATTCAGCCCCGACGCCAACAGCGCCACCCCAAATAATGTCGCCGCAAACGGAACGCCAAGCGTCGGCGAGAGCAGTCGGCTGGCCTCTTGAATTTCGGCGACCTGGACCTGCCCCGTGGTGTGAAAAGCTGCCGCCGCAAGGATTAGAATCGACGCATTCACGAACAGCGCGAACATCAGGGCGACGGTGGAATCTATGGTACCAAACTTGATCGCCTGACGTTTATCCTCATCCGTGTCCCCAATTCGGCGGGTCTGGATTATCGACGAATGCAGGTAAAGATTATGCGGCATCACGGTCGCACCAATGATCCCAAGCGACAAAAACAACATGTCAGGATTGGTGATCAGGTCGGTTTGCGGTACAAATCCAGCCAGCACATCGCCCAGAACCGGATCGGCGTAAGCCATCTGCACCGCAAAACAAATCGCGATCACTAAGCTCAGCGCAATGACGATCGCCTCGACATATCTAAAGCCGCGATTTTGCAGCCAGAGGATCAGCACCACGTCCAGTGCGGTTAGCACGACGCCAATGGATAACGGAATATTAAATAACAACTGCAAGGCGATTGCGGTGCCAATCACCTCGGCAAGATCGGTTGCAATAATCGCGGCTTCGGCCAAAATCCATAGTGTGAACGCAGTCCCGCGCGGATAAGCGTCGCGACAGGCTTGCGCAAGATCGCGACCGGCGGCGATTCCCAGTCGCAGGGCCAAGGCTTGCAGCAGGATCGCCATGAAATTTGACAACAGTACAATCGACAAAAGTGTGTAGCCAAAGGCCGAGCCGCCAGCGATTGACGTCGCCCAGTTGCCGGGGTCCATATAGCCAACCGCGACCAGATATCCGGGGCCAAAGAACGACGCCAAGCGCCGCCAAAAACCGCCATTTATAACCGGAACGGAATGGTATGATTCCGGCAGGCTCGGGCCGCTGCGCGCCTGTTTCCAACCAGTGAACCTTGGTGTTTTGGGCAAGGTTTGAGTATAGCGCATGTAGAGGGCTACTTTGTATTGAGAATAATTCTCATTGTCATTAAAGACCGATTGATAAGGCGTCAAGTGGCCTGAGTAAAATAAACTTTAAGAGAATTCGCGCAGTGATTTGGCCAAATCACCAT
>CAYPUW010000053.1:0-10740 GCA_964413925.1 uncultured Rhodobacter sp.
AAAACATCGCCCCATGCATCTTTATTTTGGCGGTCGCGATCCCAAATCGGATTTCCTTTATGAACCGGAGCTGCGCGATTGGCTCAAGGATAAGCGGCTTGGTACTTTGAACACCGCGTTCTCGCGGGTCCAAAATCGCAGCTATGTGCAAAACCGGATCATCAGCGACGCCGAGATGTTGCGCGATTTGATCGCCCAAGGTGCCCAGATTTTGGTGTGCGGCGGACGCAGCATGGCCCAAGGCGTGCTTGATGCAATCGAAACCGTGTTGGAGCCAACCGATCTGGATATTCTGACCCTGAAAACCCAAGGGCGCTATGTCGAAGACACCTATTGAGGGTCCGTCTGGCCCCCTGACACGTCATACCCTGAACGGCGAAACCATGGGGACGCGGTACTCGGCGATCTTTCTTGCTCCGGCAGATATGGACATTGACGCCGTGGCCGCACGCCTGTTTGCCGCAGTCGATCTGGTCGATTGCCAGATGTCCACCTGGAAGCCGCAATCGGACCTGATGCGCCTGAATGCGGCCCCGATCAAAGAATGGATCAACATCCCTGCCGAGCTTGCGACAGTGCTGGAAGCCTCGCTTGAAATCGGGCGCGCCTCTAACGGCGCGTTTGATATTGCGCTCGGAGATCTGGTTAACCTTTGGGGCTTTGGGGCTGAGGGTAGCACCCCGCAGGCCGACGGTATTGCCAAGCAACTTGGACGAACCCGCCGCGCCGCTTTTGAGTTGCTTGAACTTGATCTTGATAAAAACCGCGCCTTCAAACTCGCCCCGGTTCATCTTGATTTATCGGGCATAGCCAAGGGGTTTGGCGTCGATCAGATGCTCGATTGTTTGAAAGGGTTTGGCATCAAGAACGCGCTGGTCGGCCTTGACGGCGAGCTTGGCGCGATTGGCACCAAAGAGCAGGCTCAACCGTGGGCGGTTGCGGTCGAAAAACCCGATTACGAGGCGCGCGCACCCATTGGTGTGATCGGCCTTCGCAACGCATCGGTGGCCACCTCCGGCGATTATCGCCATTGGGTCGAAGTTGGCGATGTGCGCCTATCGCACACCATGAACCGACAAACCGGCGGCCCGTTGCAAAATCGGCTGGCCTCGGTTTCGGTGGTTGCGTCAACTTGCATGAAGGCGGACGCGTGGGCCACCGCCCTGTTGGTGATGGGCGAGGTTGCCGGTCCGGCGCTGGCCCAAGGTCTGGGGATGGATGCATTGTTCATCACGCGCGAGGCCGACGGCCTGCGCCAGATCGAGGTGGGTTCGGTGTTTGGGCAGGTCTGACAACCCGCCCGCAAATTTAGAAAAACCGCACCAGTTGCAGGCTGAGACTGCGTGCAGGCGCGACGTAAATGCCCGAGCCAGTTGCGGTTTCGCCCCCCCCGAACTCTGTTCCCGGCGCGCCGATTGGCTGGCTGTAACTTAGCACCATATTGACGTTGTCACTGAGGGTATAGTTGGCCGAGAACCCGGTTAACGCACTGTGATCATTGAAACTTATAATGGCATTGGGCGAGATTGTCAGATCAGGCGTGACTTGCACCTGCGCCCCCAAAGCCAAGAAATTCCGTCCGGTGACAAACACTTGCCCGGTCGAAATCCGCTTGGTCAGACTCGCGGGCAAAGCGCTGAGCGGGGTGGGCGTGTCAACGCCAAATCCGTTGTGATAAAACTCGCCAAAATAGGCGATATTGCGGCCAAACAGGCTACCAAAATTCGAGATATTGACCACCCATGACGGCTGAACCGCGCCACCATTCAGCGACCAGTTCACATATTCCGCGTTCCACGAGGCAGGCCCTAACGCGCCACTAAACCCAAGGCTGGCAATGGTCGCCCCACGATCACGGGCGAACATCAGGCTTGTCTCCAGCGGCCCGATTTGGGCATGGCCACGAACGGCATAGGTGCTGGCATCAAACAGGATTTGGCCTTGGGCGACGTTTGCGCGCGGCACCGCAATGGCCTGAATATCCGCGCCACTGTCAAACAGATATTGCCCGTAAACCATGTCGGCACCGGGTTTATAGGCCGTATCCACGGCGTTCGGGGCAAAAGGCGACACGATGTCGGCGGGGTGAAATACCATGCCATTGCCCCAGGTTATCGTCTGTCTGCCCGCCCGCAGCACAAAGCTTGGCGCGGAATATGTGACGCTCAGGCGGTCGATCCGATTGGTAATCGTAGAGGCCGAACTGCTCTGCCAAGTCTGGGTCAGATTGAAATAGGTCGCGGGCAGCGGCGCTGGCACATATGGCGCGATGGCGGCTGTGTAAGCAATATTATCGCCACCAACAAAAGACAGGTCTGACTGGATGTCAAACTTGAAGCTACCAAGGTTTTTACCCCACATAAGACGCGCGCTGGCGGTTTTCCCAACTCGGTTCTGAAAGCCCAGAGCCGCGTCAAGGCTACTCGCCATCGCCTGAGCATTGCTGTGGGTGAACGCCGTTCGCAGCCTTAACCCTTCGGCCTCTGCTGCGCTCGCCAACGCGGACAGGCCGATCCAGATCAGCCATAGTTTAACGCCGCGTGTCATTGGCAATTTTCCCGTCCAACAGTTCGATATGACGTTTGGTATGTTCCATCACGCGCGGGTCATGGGTGCCAATAACAAAGGTGGTCCCCTGCTCCTGATTGAGGCGATACATCAGCGAGATCAGCTCCAGCGCGGTTTTACTGTCAAGATTTGCGGTCGGTTCATCGGCCAGAACAATCGCCGGATTTGAAATTAGCGCGCGTGCAACCGCCACCCGTTGTTGCTGACCCCCCGACAAAGCAGCGGGGCGGCGATGCTCCATCCCCTCCAGCCCGACGCTTTTCAAAGCTTCGCGCGCACGCTTCGCACGTTCCGCGCTTGGGCGACCCTGAAGCTCCAACACAAACTCTATATTCTCCTGCGCCGATAGGACCGGAATGAGGTTAAGCGACTGAAATACAAAGCCGATTTTATGAAGCCGAAGATTTGAAAGCTCGGTCGAATTGAGTTCTTGCAAACCCTGCCCATCTATCGCCACCTCGCCAGTGTTGGGTTTGTCCAAGGCCCCGATCATGTTCAAAAGCGTGGTTTTGCCAGAACCAGACGGGCCGGCCAGCGTGGCGAAATCGCCCGGCAGGATATCCAGATCGACCTCTCTGAGGGCCTGAACGCTGAGCGCGCCTTTGCCATATGTTTTTGTTAGGCCGCGACAGCTTACGATTGGTTGCATTGAGTATTCCTTTTCGTCAAACGGCATTAGGTCAAGCGGCGCATGGCATCGACCGGGTTTGATTTTGCGGCTCGTCTGGCGGGCCACAAAGCGACGACGATACCGAGTAACCAGATCAAGATTGAAAACTGGACGAAGGCTTGAGGCTGGAATTTCAGGTAAAGAACCTGCCCGCCCTGAAACATCTCCAGCGCATCGGCGAAGGCGCTAAGGTCAACTCCGTCCGCCAACGCCCAGATGGTCAAAGCGGCCATAACAATGCCGAGCAGTACGCCGACCCCGATCATTACGGCGGATTCCATCGCCACCAGCAGCAGCACCAGTCGCGACTTCATGCCCAATGCGCGCAGCAACCCGAACTCTTGCGTGCGCTCAAACACCGCCATTAACTGCGTGTTAACGATGCCGATGGCCATCAGCGAAAACACCACGCCCAGCCAGACATAGATAAAGCCCTGCATAAACGTATCAGACGCCGCCAGAAACAGCGATAGTTTGCGCCAAGAGCTGATATCAAGCTTGGGGGCCGCCGTCTGAAGGCGCTTGACCACTTGGTCGATATTGACGCCATCCGGGGTGACAATCACGATCTCGGCGATCTGGTTTTTCAGCCCTACAAAGGCTTGCTCGGCGCCGCGCCCCGTGAACGCATAGAAATCTTCGGTGTTTTTATCGGCGTCAAACAGGCCAACCACGTCAAAGCTCTGCTCGGCCAATTTGCCATCGACATTCTGTGACATCAGAATCACCCGCCGCCCCAACCCGGTTTTCAGTCGTTTCGCCAGATCAAGGCCGATGACGATGCCGTCGTCGCCCACGCCGTTTAGATAGCGGCCTTTGACCACCTTGCCGGGGATGGACGACACTTTGCGCTCGCGCGCGGGGTCCACGCCAACAATGGTGATTGGCATGGTCTTATACTCGCTCACCACCACGCCCGGCAGTTGCAACCGCGTGGCCCAAGCCGTGATATCGGGTGTGCCTAAAGCCTTGGTCAGGGCCGCATCGGGCGGGGGCATCAGCTTGTCGATGCTCGGGTCATCCATATAGCCGGGGGCATGGATTTGTCCGCTTCCGATCAGCAGACTAAGCGTGGCTTGTTTGCTCGATTGGGTCCATGCAATCATGAAAGAGTTAAAAAACAGTATAGACCACAACCCGATGCTGACCACGATCAAGGTGATAAACGTGCGACGCGGATTGCGCCACAGATTGCGCCAAGCCAGCGAGCTAAAAGTTTTCAGAGTGTCGGTCATGATGCCATTGCCTCGACAGGTTCAAGGCCGAGCACGCGGCGATAAGGGATGATCCCAAGCACAGCGATTGAGATGACGATCGCGCTCGGGCCGATGAATGTGCTGAAGGTCGACAGCATCGGATAAAACCGTGCTGGCAGGCCCCATTGGGCGTAAATCGCATCCATACCTTTGAAAGCAATGCCGTATTTCTGAAAGTACAACGTTATCGCAATGCCCAGCAAGATGCCGATGCCGTTGCCGACAAGCGACAGAAATATCATCTCGGCCCAGACCATCTTGCCTATTTGTGCAGGCTTCATGCCAATCGCCAGCAGAATCCCAAACTCGTGCGTTCGCTCAAGCACCGACATATAAAGCGTGTTGAGAATGATGAAGACCACCACCACAACCAGCGTCAGATACATGATGAAAGCGGTGCTCATATCCAGCGTAATCGCCTGTTTTATCCCCGGCGCAAGTGCGCCCCAGTCAAGATAAGCCAGCCCGTATTTATCCGCCAGCGCGTTCAGTTTTCGTCCATCAGCGACGATGTCGTTCAGCCGGTTGCCGGTGATGGCGACGATGTTGACCTGACCGTTCATGCCGAACGCCTCGTTAAACCTCGCCAGCGGGATATGGGCGATTTGGCGGTCAAGCTCAGGCACGCCGCTTTTGAAAATACCCACCAGCTTTAGCGCATCGGCGGCGACCGAGCCATCAAGCCCGGTGCCAAGCATCGTCACCGTATCACCAATTTTCAGGCGCAGGTTTCGCGCCAGCCCGTCACCAAGAACGATGGCATTGGTATCGCTCCCATTCAGCGGACGTCCTTGCTTTACCATCGACGAGAGCTTGGAGATTTTGGCGTCGTTCGCCTCATCGACCCCGACAATGGCGGCGGCAAAACTACGCTCGCCATTGGCCAAAAGCACAAAAGCCACCGCCCGCGAAGCGCTGGCCGTCACGCCGGGAATTTTGGCAAGATCGGCCCGAAGTGCCGGCGCATTTTTAATGGTCTTGGCGGTCTCAGGGTCCGCCTTATAGCCCTTGGCCTGAAATTGCCCAAACCCCTGACTGATCCGCAACACGCTTGATTTCATGATGTCATAGGACCCGAACTGAAACGACAGCATGAACACCAACAGCGCCGAGGTCAGCGCCATGCCCAACATACTAAGGGCGGTTCTGATCGGCTGTCGCCAGATATTTCGCCATGCGAGTGCTGCAATCATGGTCTAGTTCCGGGGGTTTTGCAGGTTAGAGCGGGTGAATATGTATTTCGGGATCGCCAAATCGAACTTGGCCGACAGGGTTGTCACACGCGTAAACAGCCCCGGTTTGTCGTCGCGGTGCATGGTCATGACGGCGGGATAGGGCCGCCCGCCAATGGTACTGATCTTGTCGGCGGTCATGATGCGCACACGTTTGCCGAGCTGATCGTAATAAGCGATACTGACCAGCACACCGTCGCTGCGAACCGACACGATCTGCTTGCCCCAGACAATCGGCTTGCCCTTTTTGGGGATCGATTCAATCACATAGACTTTTTTGCCACCACTAGTCTTGGTCGACAGCAGTGTATGCGTATAGTCGGTGATGATTTTGTCCGAGCGCGACAAATCCTCATAAGAAAAATCCGACCCCATCCACGATTGCGCCAGCGCACTGGCGGGCAGCTTGATCACCTGATTGAGCTTGGGGTTAAAGACGTAAGTCTGGTTTCCCAACTGCAAGGTCGCGTTGCCCGCGTCGCGCGCCGGTTTGACAAAACGAACCAGCGCCTTGTTGCTACCTTGGGTCCAGCTTTCCATGGTCAGATTTCGCGTTCCGGTCGCGCGTTTGATCGTCATCTGAATGCGGGCAAAAGAGCTGTCAGCGCGCCAGTTGTTAAACGCCATTTTTAGGATCGAGACCGCATCCTGCGCCTGCACAGCGCCCGATTGCGCGCTAAAACCCATCACCAGAGCGACCAGCCCAAGCGCGAGCTTGCGCCGAACGATATTCCTCACGTTTACCACCGCCATAGGAGTGCCCTTCCTTGCATATTGCTCTCATTCGCGCCACAAAGCATAGACCTTGCTTTGACTGTAACGTCGGGCTAGAACGATCACGACCTGTCTGGACCAATCGGTCCACTGCCGACTAAACCTGAACCTGAAGGAACTGTCAAGATCGCACGTTTACACCCTTCACAAAAGTTTGCGACTGATAAACGGGCAGCGCTTTTTCGTGTTGCCAGCACCGAATTTGCCGATCACGGATTTTCGCAAGCCTCGCTCAACCGGATAATCGGTGAAATTGGCATGAGCAAAAGCTCGTTTTACCATTATTTCCAAAGCAAGGAAGATTTGTTCAAACAAGCACTCGATCAAGCACTTGCCCCGCTTTTGATGGCGCTTGATGCCCTCGATATCAGCCTGCTTACCGAGCAGACGTTCTGGCCGACGGTTCAGATGATGGTCGAGGAGATGGCGCGGCTGGCCAACCGCTCGCCCGAGGTGGTGATGGTCGGGCGGATGTTTTATCGCAGTCTGGACAACCCCGAGGATCGCGCGCTGACCGGCGAGGTTATGCGCGCCTCCACCGATTGGTTAACGGCGATTATCGCCCATGGGCAGCACTTGGGTCTCTTGCGCACCGATCTGCCCGAGAGCCTGTTGATCGAGGCCACCATGTCGGTCGGCATGGCGCTGGATCGCTGGATTTTGACCCGCTGGGACGAGTTTTCGGATCAAGAGCGGGTGGCGCTGAGTGTGAAGACCTTCGATTTATTCCTGCGCATGCTGGAGCCGCGCGAGGTTTAAGCGCGCGACTATTTCGACCTTGTTATTTAGCCGCCGCGCGGTAAGTTCGCGCATGCAAATAATCTCGAGGATAAAATGACAGAGCTTCTGATCGGTCTTGCGCTGTGGATTGGCGCTCATCTGGCCAAACGAATGATGCCGGGGATCCGGCGCGATATGGCCAAGGCGCTGGGCGAGCGCACCACGCGGGGCGTTATTGCGGTCGTCATTCTGGTGTCGGTGGTGCTGATGGTCATGGGCTATCGCTCGATGGATCTGATCTCGATTTACACCCCGTTTCCCGGTGCAGGCCACCTCAACAACACCCTGATGTTTTTCGCGCTATTTGCGTTTGGTATCGGCCCGGCGGGAGGGCGCTTATCCGCCAAAATCCGCCATCCGATGCTGTGGGGCATTCTTTTATGGACGGTCGCTCATCTGTTGGTCAACGGCGATCTGGCCTCGATCCTGCTGTTTGGCCTTCTGGGGCTGTGGTCGCTGGTGCAGATGCGCCTGATCAACCAAACCGAAGGCCCGTGGGAGCGGCCGATGCCCGGCAATGCCCTCAATGATTATAAGCTGTTGCTTGGCGTGTTATTCCTCTATGCGCTGATCGCAGGGATTCACTGGCTGTTTGGCTATAATCCGTTTTTGGGGACATATAGCTGATGCGCGCCTATCGATTGTTAACAGAGGATGACACCTCTGCCTTTTGCCACAAAGTAAGCGAGGCAATCGCCAAAGGATGGGAGCTTTATGGCGACCCGACTTACGCTTTTGATGCCGCGCGCGGTGTGATGCGTTGCGGCCAAGCGGTCACCAAAGTCACCAACGGGGAATACACCCCATCCATCAAGCTCGGGCAAGTATAGTCATATGGCGGCGGGTTCAAAAACCAGCGCTGGCCGTTTCTTTGAGGATTACCGCATCGGGCAAACCCTCGTTCACGCGGTGCCGCGCACGGTTTCGGGTGGGGAGCGCGCACTTTATCACGCACTTTATCCGGCGCGACATGCGATTAATTCCTCGGACGAGTTCGCGCGATCTTGCGGCCTGAAACAGGCCCCGCTCGACGATCTCGCCGCCTTTCATCTGGTGTTCGGTAAATCGGTGCCGGATGTGTCGCTCAATGCAGTCGCCAATCTTGGCTATGGCGAGGGGCGGTTTTTACGCGCGGTGCATGTCGGCGACACACTGCGCGCGGTCTCGACCGTGATCGGGCTGAAGCAAAATTCCAGTGGTGCGACTGGCGTGGTCTGGGTTCACACGCAAGGCTTTAACCAGCACGGCGAGGTGGTGATAGAGTTCAAGCGCTGGGTGATGGTGAAAAAAGCCGACCTGACCAAACCTGCGCCCGAGACCGAGATCCCGACCCTTGCGCCCGCGCTGGATGCGCAGGATTTGCCCCTGCCCGAGGGGCTTGATTTCAGCCGCTACGACTTTGATCTGGCGGGTGAGCCGCACCGTCTGAGCGACTATGAGATAGGCGAAAAGATCGACCATGTGGATGGCTCCACCATTGTCGAGGCCGAGCATATGCTGGCCACAAGGCTGTGGCAAAACACCTCCAAGGTCCATTTTGACATCAGCGCCCGCCCCGATGGTCGCCGGATTATCTATGGCGGTCATGTAATTTCACTGGCGCGGGCCTTGTCGTTTAACGGTCTGGCCAATGCGCAACT
The DNA here is from genome assembly GCA_964413925.1 of uncultured Rhodobacter sp. GTDB lineage: Bacteria > Pseudomonadota > Alphaproteobacteria > Rhodobacterales > Rhodobacteraceae > UBA5972. The sequence goes on from CAYPUW010000053.1 coordinate 8,921, forward strand.
CATTGCCGCGATCAACTCCGGCGCGCATGTGAACCCGTGTTTTGCCGGTGATACCGTGCGCGCGTGGTCCGAGGTTCTGGACAAGGCCGAAACCATCGCGCCGGGCGTGGGCGCGATCCGATTGCGACTTGTCGCCACCAAGGGCGCGGTCGGCGAGATGCACCTGCGCGACCAAAACGGCAAATACCACCCCGACATCCTGCTTGATCTGGATTATCGGGCCTTGATGCCGATCTGAGTGCGGTCAGCCGCTCGCGCACCAAAACTATTTCCTGTCCAAACCGCTTATTTCGCGCGATACTGACGCAAACTTCACCAATCGTCGCATTTTTACGGTTTATCTTGGTATACATTCGGCCCATAAAGAGGCCACACGCGACGCCGTTTATCGACTGAAGGAAGGATGCCCCAATGGCAGACACCGGACAAATAGAGCGACCACTTTCCCCGCATATCGCGATCTATCGCAAACAACTGACCTCGGTGATTTCGATCTTTCACCGGCTCACAGGCATCGGCCTTGCCGCCACCGCGATCTTGATTGTGTGGTGGTTTTTGGCAGCGGCAACCTCGCCTGCGTATTTCGATTTCATCGACGGCCTTATGACCTCTTGGCTTGGTTTGCTGGTTCTTTTGGTCTCGCTCTGGGCGTTCTGGTTTCACTTTTTCAACGGCATCCGCCATTTGCGTTGGGACTCTGGCAAGGGTCTGAGCATGGAGGAGAGCACGCGCTCGGGTTGGCGCATTGTCATTTTCTCGGTCGTGTTCACCACGGCCAGCATTTATCTGTTGATTTGAGGGAGGCGCGCGATGTCTTATAAAACCGATTTCAAAGCGGCCACCGGCCTTGGATCAGCCAAGGATGGCACCGGCCACTGGATTTCACAGCGCCTCACCGCGATGGCCTTGATCCCGCTTGGCTTGGCGTTCCTCTATCCGTTCGCAACCTCGATCGGCGCGGGTTACGCGGCCGTTCACCACACCTACAGTCACCCGTTCAACGCCCTGGTCGCCATCGGCTTTATCATCGTGATGTTTCGTCACCTTCGCCTTGGTCTTCAGGTGGTGATCGAGGATTACGTTCATGGCTCGCACACACGTTTAGCGACGGTCATCACCAACGCTCTGGTCTGGCGCGCTTTTGCCGTCGCCGGAGTGTTTGCCATTGCCAAAATCGCCTTTGGCGCCTGAATTTCGGAGAGTATCCATGTCCGCATATGAATATATAGAACACGATTACGATGTGGTTGTCGTTGGGGCAGGCGGGGCTGGGCTTCGCGCAACACTCGGCATGGCCGAGCAAGGGCTAAAGACCGCTTGCGTCACCAAGGTTTTCCCGACCCGCTCCCACACGGTCGCCGCACAAGGAGGCATCGCCGCCTCGCTTGGCAATATGGGTGCCGACAGTTGGCAATGGCATATGTACGACACCGTCAAAGGCAGCGACTGGCTCGGCGATAACGACACCATTGAATATGTCACCCGCCAAGCTCCGCGCGCGGTTTACGAGTTGGAGCATTACGGCGTGCCGTTTTCGCGCACCGAAGAGGGCAAGATTTATCAGCGTCCCTTTGGCGGCCATGTGTCGGAATATGGCGAGGGTGTGCCCGTGTCGCGCGCTTGCGCCGCTGCCGATCGCACCGGCCACGCCATGTTGCACACGCTTTACGGTCAGTCACTGAAACATAATGCCGAGTTTTACATCGAATATTTCGCCCTTGATCTGATCATGTCCGATGACGGCCAATGCACGGGGATCATCGCATGGAAGCTTGATGACGGCACCATGCACCGCTTCAACGCCAAGATGGTGGTACTGG
>CAYPUW010000054.1:0-10453 GCA_964413925.1 uncultured Rhodobacter sp.
TCACATAAACCCGCGCGACATCGTTGACATACAACTTGGAGCCGTCAGGATTAGAGCGCAAAACCACCGAACCAACCGCGTCGGCACTTTGTTTGGCGATGCCGGTGCGCACACGCGCGGCCCCACCTGAAACGTCACCCGCGGGGTCGGCCTTGGCCTCTTGACCAATCGCGGCGGCGATTTGCCCCAAGCTGATATCGTTGCGAATAAGCGCGCGCGGGCGCACCTCGACCACAGTTTCAGGGGCCAAAACCCCGCGAATACTGGCCCGCGTCACCCCTTGGCGAAATAACAGCGCCACAAACTCGTCGGCAAATCGCGCCAACTGATCGGTCGAAACCGGCCCGGTGATCACCACATCCGTCACCCGATCGCGCCAAACGCCACGACGAACCACCGGCACCTCGGCCTCTGCGGGCAGACCGATCACCCCATCAACCGCCGCCTTCACATCATCAGCCGCCCGCGCCATATCGTAGCCGGGCGAGAAATCAAGCTGGATCAAAGCGCGCCCCTGAAACGAGGTCGCACTGGAGGTCTCGACCCCTTCGACAGCCAACAAGGCAGGCTCCAGCAATTGCACCACGCCAAGGTCCATATCCTCGGGTCCAGCACCGGGCCAAGCCACCGACACGCTGACGGTTTGGATCACAATATCGGGGAAAAACTGCGAGCGGATTTTGGTGGCGGCAATCAATCCCAGCACCACCATCATCACCAGCACCAGATTGGCGGCGGTTTTGTGGCGGGTGAAATAAGACAGAAAACCCTTACCGGGTTTGAGCTGGTTATCGCGCAAAACCACTCTAGCTCCCCATCCGCTTTTCGATCCGCTTCACTATATTGGCGGGCACCTTGGCCTCTTTTAGACGGGCGATCAAAACCTGTTTTCGCTCATCAGGAATATTGGCATTACGCTCAACGAACGCCACGAGGCGGGCGCGACGCTCTGGTGTAAGTTCAATTAATTCAACATCTTGCCCAACTTCTTGAGATGAGGTTTTCGCCAACGAAGCAGATGAGGAGGCGCGCACCGGCCTGACCCGAATACCCGCTCCAAGAAAGGGCGAGCGCGCCTGAACGACCTCGCGCCCCAACAGCCCGTCGCCGCGCAAAATCACCTTGTCGCCCTGCTTGCGCAACACCCGAACCTGAAGCTCCTCAAGCCGGTCATTTTTGCCCAGCACCAGAACCTTGCCCGCCGCATCAACAGCAACCGCCGGCAAGATCGCCACATTGGTCAAAGGTGGTTCGGCAACCTCAACGGTGACAAAATCTCCGGGGCGCAAACCGCTTGAGTTCTTGGCCGGAAGACGGGCGAAAATCAGCCGTCCGGTCTGGCCCTGACCAACCTCGCCGCCAACCCGCTCGATCTGGCCTTTGGCAATAATATCGGCCCCAAAAGCATCGAGTCGCACCGTAACCTCGCCCTTGGCCTGCCCGCCATTGGCGGCGATCAGACGCGAAAACGCGCTGTTGGAAAGTCGAAACGATACCTCCAGAGCGGTGGGGTCAATCAGCCGGGCGATCTTTTCGTTCGGGCCAACCAAGCCACCCTCAACAGCGGTAACATTGCTCAGAACTCCTTGAAATTCTGCATAAATTTTGGTGTTAGCCAAACGCCGCTCGGCCTCTCCCAGACGAATTTCCCGCCGGGTTAGCGCCGTTTTCGCCCGACTAAGACGCGCCTTCGCCGCCGCTTGTGCCTGTCGTTTCCCCAGCACAATCTGATCAGCAGATGCCTGCGCCAGTGCCGCCGTTTCACCAGCCGCCTCGGTTCCCACACCGCGCGCGATCAAGTTGTTCTGACGATCAAGCGCCATTTTTCGCAAAGCGGTTTGACTGCGCGCCGCGCGCAATTCGTCACCCGCCAAAGCGACGGCGGCGATGGCCTGATTTTGCTCGGCGCGGGCCTCGCTCAGGTCTGATTTAGTCAATTCCATCGCCGATTGGGCGTCAGCGGGGTCGAGTCGCATCAAAAGCTCGGCCTTGGCCACCTGCCCGCCATCGATAAAATTTGGCGACAGTTTGATGATTGTTCCGGCGACAGGCGCGCGAAGATCAAGCGTGCGGCGGCTGCGAATTTCGCCGTAGGTCTCAATTTTAGGGTTTGCGGTCAAAGGCTTAGCGGTCATGACGTTGACACTAAACACCCGTTCGCGCGCTGGTCTGGACGTGGTTGCCTTGGCCCAGCGCTCTTGCAAAGCATTGCGAACTGCGCCCCCCGCCAGCGCCAACAGGCCCAATGTCAGCGACAATAAGAACAGGCCCATTAGGCTTCGTTGCATGAATTTCATCGGGCTAAACTTCTCCGCAACCGTTTTGGCAGTGGACAGCCTAGCATCCGCAGCCCCCAAATCCAACACCCGCTCACATGATCCTGAACGGTCCCATGCGGGGCGTTTTTGATTGGGTTTCCAAAAGGTTAATTTTGTACGATTTGTAAGATTTAGGTGGCATTTTGTACAAACTGTACGTTTCGTGAGCGCGCGCTATTTACGACGCTTATGCTCCTCCAGCCGCGGCATGATCTCGACGAAATTACAAGGCGGATGGCGATAATCAAGCTGGTGAACCAGTATCTCGTCCCAGCCGTCTTTGCAGGCGCCGGGCGAGCCGGGCAGCGCAAACATATAAGTCCCGTTCACAACCCCCGCGCAAGCGCGCGATTGCACCGCCGACGTGCCGATTTTCTGCATGGAAATCATGGTGAACATGGTCGAAAACGCATCGATTTGTTTCTCGTAAACATCGCGATGAGCCTCGACCGTGACGTCGCGCCCGGTAAGACCCGTGCCGCCGGTCGAAATCACCACGTCGATGGCGGGGTCATGGGACCAGTCCAGAAGTTGCGCCGAAATATCGGAGCGTTCGTCGCGCAGAATTTTGCGTGCGGCCAGCTTGTGACCGGATTTTTGCAGGCGCTCGACCAAAACATTGCCCGAGCGGTCATCGTCAAGCGAGCGCGAATCCGAAACCGTCAGAATCGCGATATTAAGCGGAATAAACTCGTTTCCGCTGCTAATTTTTGACATTATCTTAACCTTTCAAGCGCAATTGTAAGTTCAGCAAGTCCGCCCATGCCTCGCGCTTGGCAATCGGATTTCTAAGCAAATAGGCCGGATGCAGCATGGGAAGGGCTGGCAGGCCGAAGGCCTCGCACCACTGTCCGCGAAGGCGCGTTATGCCTTGCTTGTTGAGCAGTGCTTGGCAGGCGACGTTGCCCATGGGCACGATGATTTCGGGGGCGACCAGCGCGATGTGGCGCTGAAGAAACGGTAACATCATGGCGATCTCGTCCCGCTCGGGATCGCGGTTTTGTGGTGGTCGCCACGGTAGCACGTTGGTGATATAGACGGCCGATTGTGGCTGGTCGGATTTGCGCGACAGGTCGATCGCGGCCAGCATTCTGTCCAGAAGCTGCCCCGCACGGCCGATGAACGGCAGCCCGGCGCGATCCTCGTCGCGACCCGGAGCCTCGCCTATGATCATCACGCGGGCGACCGGATTGCCGTCGGCGAACACCAAATTGCGCGCACCCTTTTTCAAGGCGCAATGATCAAACTCGCCAAGATTATGGCGAAGCGATATTAGGTCAGAGGCGCTCGCGGCCATCTGTTGTGCGACATTTATGGCGCTCACGCTTGGGGTCGGGTTGGTGATGGGGGGGGTGATGGTACTCGGGGTCGAACTTGGCGAACGACTTTGGGAGGGATCGGTTTGCGCGGCTATTGGGTTCGCGCTAGGCGGTTTTTCAGTCGCGGCTTGCGGAACCTGCAAGGTTTGCTCGACCTCATAGCGGTTGATCGGTGCGTCACCAATTGCCTCGGTCGCGCCAAGATCAATTTGCCAACTCAGGGCAGCAAGGGCAGTAGCGTGGGTCTGGGTTTGAGGCATCGGACAGGAGATTCCTTTCTCCGTGAAACTATGCGTGCGGGGGCCGTGCGTAAATCCCTTGTTTGCGCCCACGCGCACACTTATAACCGCGTCAAATAGCGGTGAGAGATCAGATGGCCTTTGCGGCAAAGCACCTGTTGGGAATTGAGCCTTTATCAAAGGCGGATATCCTGTCCATTCTCGATTTGGCCGACCGATATGTCAGCCTGAACCGCCAAGCGAATAAGCGCTCGGACGCGCTGGCGGGGCAGACCCTGATCAACATGTTCTTTGAAAATTCCACCCGCACGCAAGCGAGTTTCGAACTGGCAGGCAAGCGGCTTGGGGCCGATGTGATGAACATGTCGATGGCGACAAGCTCGATCAAAAAAGGTGAGAGCCTGATTGATACAGCCCTGACGCTGAACGCCATGCACCCGGATTTGCTGGTCGTGCGTCACCCCTCGGCTGGAGCGGCTAACTTATTGGCAGGAAAGGTAAATTGTTCGGTTCTCAACGCGGGAGACGGGCAGCACGAGCATCCGACGCAAGCGCTGCTGGACGCATTGACCATTCGGCGCGCCAAAGGGCGACTGCACCGTTTGAATATCGCGATTTGCGGCGATATTGCCCATTCAAGGGTCGCGCGCTCCAACATCATGCTGCTTGGCAAGATGGAAAACCGGCTGCGGCTGATCGGGCCGAAAACCTTGATGCCTGCCGGGATTGAGGCGTTCGGGGTCGAGGTGTTTGACGATATGCGCGAGGGTTTGCGCGGCGTGGATGTGGTGATGATGCTGCGCTTGCAAAAAGAGCGGATGGATGGCGGCTTTATCCCCTCGGAGCGGGAATATTACCACCGTTTCGGGCTGGACTTCGAGAAACTCGGCCATGCCAAGCCGGACGCGATTGTCATGCATCCCGCGCCGATGAACCGTGGGGTCGAGATCGACGGAACACTGGCCGACGACATCAACCGCTCGGTTATTCAAGAACAGGTCGAGATGGGGGTCGCAGTGCGCATGGCGGTGATGGATTTGCTGGTGCGCGCACGGCGCGCGAGGGTCGCTGACGGCGCAGATGGCGAGGGCTTGGCATGAGAAAATCCGGTTGGGACGGCATTTTAGATCCGGGCGAGGAGATCGTCTGGCAGGGCCGGCCAGATGGCAAGATTGTCATTGGTATTGCCAATATTATCGGCATTGTTTTCGGCATGTTTTTCGCAGGTATCGCCCTGATTTGGATGATCGCTGCGGCCTCGGCGGGGGGGCTGTTTTGGATGTTTGGAATGATCCATTTCACCGTCGGTTTGGGCATCGCTTTCGCCGCCGTTTACATGGGGGCCTATAAGCGGCGCAACAGTTGGTACACGCTGACCAATCAGCGGGCTTTCATCGCCTATCACTTTTCTCTGGTCGGCAAGCAGTTGAAATCATACCCTATTAGTGAGGATACGGTTCTGGATTTTCAGGATGGCGAGTGGGCGAGTATCTTTTTTGCAACCGAACGACGGATCACGCGTAAAGGCTCTCACACGATCAAAATCGGGTTTGAGAGGATCGCTGACGGGCGCGCGGTTTATGCCAAGTTTCGCGAGATCAAAAGGAACGCCGCATGAGCGATTTACTGTTTCAAAACGCGCGACTGATCGACCCGGAAACCAAGACCGAGCGCATGGGGGATTTGCGTGTACTCGACGGGGAAATCACCGAGGTCGGGGGCGCGCTGAACGCTGGTGCCAAGACGCATGTAGTGGAGTGCCGTGGCAAGTGCCTTGCACCGGGGATCGTTGATATTGGCGTGAAAATCGGCGAACCGGGGGAGCGGCATAAAGAGAGCTTTCGCACCGCTGGCCGGGCCGCTGCCGCTGGTGGCGTGACCACGATTATCATGCGCGCCGACACCCAACCGGCGATTGACACGCCTGAGACGCTGGCCTTTGTTTTGAACCGCGCGCGCGACGAAGCGCGTGTGCGGGTTCATGCGATGGCCGCCTTAACCAAGGGGCGGGCCGGGCGCGAGATGACCGAGATCGGGTTCTTGCAGGACGCGGGCGCGGTGGCGTTTTCGGATGGGGATGCAGTTTGTGTTAACCCCAAGATTTTCTCGCGTTGTCTGAGCTATGCCACAGCACTTGACGCGCTGGTGATCGGCCATGTTCAAGACCCCGGATTGAGCGCGGGGGCGGCTGTAACCTCGGGACCGTTTGCGACCAAACAGGGGTTGGCGGGGGTCTCTTTTATGGCCGAGAGGATGGGGCTGGAGCGGGACTTGGCGTTGGTTGAGATGACGCGCGCGCGTTACCATGCCGACCAGATTACCACGGCGGCGGCGTTGCCTGTGTTGGCGCGCGCCAAAGCGGCGGGGCTGGATGTGAGTGCGGGAATTTCGATCCACCACTTGACGCTCAACGAGCTGGACATCGGCGATTATCGCAGTTTTTTCAAGGTAAAACCGCCACTTAGAAGCGAAGATGATCGTGTGGCGGTGGTTGAGGCGGTGGCCTCTGGCCTGATTGACATCATCTCGTCGATGCACACACCGCAAGATGAAGAGAGCAAACGCCTGCCGTTTGAAGAGGCGGCAAGCGGGGCGGTTGCGCTGGAAACTTTGCTGCCAGCGGCGATGCGCCTGATCCATAGCGGGGCGATGGATTTGCCAACCCTGTTTGGCGCGCTGTCGCTTAATCCGGCGCGGCGGCTTGGGTTGCGCGCGGGGCGTTTGTCGGTTGGCGCACCTGCCGATCTGGTGCTGTTTGACCCGGATGCGCCATTTGTACTGGATCGGTTCTCGTTGTTGTCCAAATCCAAAAACACGCCGTTTGACGGCGCGCGAATGCAAGGGCGGGTGCTGGCGACATTCGTTGGTGGCGAGCGGGTATTTGAGAGGACGAGTTGATGTTTGCACCGCTTGAGACCGCAAACCTCGGCCTGATTGCGGTGGCATCAATGGGCTATTTGCTTGGCTCGGTGCCGTTTGGTATTTTAATCGCGCGCATGATGGGGCTTGGCAATTTGCGCGAGATCGGCTCGGGCAACATCGGCGCGACCAATGTTTTGCGCACCGGCAATAAGTTCGCGGCCTTTTTGACGCTGGTGTTTGACGCCGCTAAAGGCGGAGTTGCGGTGGCGCTGGCGGGGCTGTGGTTTGGCGCGGATGCGGCGCAACTGGCCGGGATGGCCGCGTTTTTGGGCCATCTGTTTCCGGTCTGGTTGCGTTTTCGCGGCGGCAAAGGGGTGGCGACATTTGTCGGCATAATTTTGGTGCTGAATTTCTGGGCCGGACTGGTGGTTTGCGCCACTTGGCTGGCGAGCGCGGCTTTGTTTCGGTTTTCCTCGTTGGCGGCATTGATTGCGGCGGCGAGTGCGCCGGTTTGGCTGATCATGTTCGCGCGCCCCTCGGCCAGTGCGCTGGCGCTGGCGCTGGGGCTGTTGATCTTCTTGCGCCACAAGGAAAATATCAAACGGTTGCTGGCGGGGCTTGAGCCAAAAATCGGCGCGAAGTCCTGATCGGCATAAAAACCTTGCTGTGACTGGTATCCTGACCTAAAACGTGATCACAAAAACGTTATAACGGGGGATTTCACCATGAATATGGGCGCGGCGGTTCGCAGTTGCTTTTCTAAATATGTCACTTTTTCGGGGCGCGCTTTGCGCTCGGAATATTGGTGGTTCACACTTTTCAACCTACTGGTCTCGGTGGTTCTGAACATCGTTGACGCCACGGTTTTCGGGTTTGGTGGCGGACAGGTCGCAATTCTGAGCGCGATTTATAGCCTCATCGTGTTTTTGCCTGCGATCTCGGTTATGGTGCGCCGCCTGCATGATCATGGGCGCACCGGCTGGTGGTTTTGGATCATGTTTGTGCCGGTGATCGGCATGTTGGTCTTGCTCTATTGGATGATCGCCAAAGGCTCTGACGAGGCTAATGATTATGGCGAGGTTCCCGGCCAAGATGGCTCTGACGATCCAGACGAGTTCGTTGACAGCAATGTTCCGACGATTGATCGGGGCTAAAGCTTTTCCAATTGGCGCAAATATCCCCGCCGGAGGCATTTTGTCTTTCGGCGGGGAATGCCAGCATAAAAATCAGTAGCTGTAATCCTGATATATGCGATCAAGGTCACCGGCCCAATCGCCGTGGTAATGTTCCAACAACTCGTCGGCGGGGCTTTTGCCGTCGCTGATGCTTTCTTCAAGCGCGTTGAGAAAATGGGTTTCGTCTGGCAGCAAGCCGCCAACCCCGCCCATGGCTCGAGCCTTGAGACCGGCCTTTGAAATCTCCAGCACCTCGGCGGCGAGATCGCGCATATTGCGCCCGCCAACCTCGGAGTGGATGCCGCCAACCGACGCCATTACCCGCCAGTTTTCGCGGGTCTCGTCGTCCCAGTCGCAAATAAGGTCGCTGGCAGCGTCAAGGGCGGATTGGTCGTAAAACAGGCCAACCCAGAAAGCGGGCAGCGCGCACAGGCCGCGCCACTGGCCACCATCGGCCCCGCGCATCTCCATATATTGTTTGATGCGGGCTTCGGGGAAAATCGTGGTCAGATGGTCGGCCCAATCAGACAGGGTGGGTTTCTCGCCCGGCAAGGCAGGCAGCTCGCCGCGCAGAAAATCGCGGAACGACTGGCCGAGCGCGTCGATATATTTGCCGTCGCGATAGACAAAATACATCGGCACGTCGAGCGCGTAGTCCACGTAACGCTCAAACCCCATGCCATCCTCAAACACGAACGGCAATGTGCCGGTGCGGGCGGGATCAAGATCGCGCCAGATGCGCGAGCGCCAGCTTTGGTGGCCGTTGATTTTGCCCTCAAAGAACGGCGAGTTGGCAAACAGGGCGGTGGCCACGGGTTGTAGCGCCAGCGCGACGCGGAATTTTTGCACCATATCGGCCTCGGAGCCGAAATCGAGGTTCACCTGCACGGTGCAGGTTCGGTACATCATCTGGGTGCCGTGGGTGCCGACTTTGCCCATATATCCGGTCATCAGGCGATAGCGGCCTTTGGGCATGACGGGCATTTGCGCGTGGCTCCATTGCGGGGCGGCCCCCAGACCGATGAAGCCGGCGCCGATGCCCTCGGCGATGTCCTGAACCTCGGTGAGGTGGGTGTTTACTTCGTCGCAGGTTTGGTGGATCGATTCCAGCGGTGCGCCGGAAAGCTCGAGCTGTCCGCCCGGTTCCAGACTGATATTGGCACCGTTTTTGCTGAGGCCGATGATGTTGCCCTCTTCAAACACCGGCGACCAGCCAAAACGGTGTTGCAGCCCTTCGAGCATAGCTTTGATCGAGCGCGGGCCGTCGTAAGGCAGCGGCAACAGGGTGTCTTTGCAATAGCCGAATTTCTCGTGTTCGGTGCCGATGCGCCAGTCGGATTTGGGCTTGCAGCCATCGGCGAGAAATTCGGCCAGCTGATCATGGTGTTCGATCGGGCCGCCGCCGGATTGGGGTATGGACATGGAGGAGTTCCTAAGCGTGGTCTGTTGTTTTCGTTCGGCCTAGAAGCTCATCTCGGCGCGGTCAAGTCAAGGCACGAAATCCGGGTGGGCCACGCCAGATGATCTCGCGGTCGGGCGAGGCGGAGTTGATGGCGGCGATCAGTTTGGCGGGGTCCATGCCGGGCAGGATCGAGAACGCGTCGAACAGTTTTTCCGAGCCAGTGGCGGCAACGGGGATGAACAGGGTCGGGCCTTCGGATTGTTTGAGCATCCAGACCCGGCCATATTCAAGGGTGGTGCGCAACTCGAGGCGGGTCATGGCGGCGATATCGACGGCCGCGCCGCCGTTTGCGGTTAGAAATCTGATCTGGCGTTCTGTGACCTCGACCAAGCCCGGACCGATTTGACGGCCCGAAAAACGCGAGCGCTGGAAGCTGGCCCAAAACAGGGCCACGCCGATCAGCAAGAGGATCGCGCCGATGGATTGGGTCAGCCAGTTATAGTGCAAGATGCCGCGCCAGATGGTGATTGCGCCGATGCTGGCCAAGCTGCCAGCGGCGAGGGTTTCGCCCCAGCGGGCCAGCCATATGCGCAATTCCGGTCGGATCAGGTTCATTGCCAATCCCCGAGTGTGAGTTGCCACAGGGTCATTGCGGCCACGGCGGCGGTGTCGGCGCGCAAAATTCGTGGACCCAAGCTGACCGCTGAGACGTGCGAAAGCGCGCGCAGGCGAGTTTGCTCGGCGGGGGAAAAGCCGCCCTCGGGACCGATCAGGATCGCCCATTTGGTTTGGGCTGCTTGGGCGGTGAGGGCGGTGCGGGCGGTAACCAAGCTCTCGTCGCAGAACATGATTTGGCGGTCTTTGGGCCAGACTTGCAGGGTATCCTCGAGCTTTTGCAAGGGAGCGACCTCTGGCACAAACACACCGCCGCATTGCTCGGCGGCTTCAATGGCGTGGGCTTGCAAGCGGTCTTGGCGGATGCGCTCGGCATTGGTGAAATCGGTTTGGACCGGCAGGATTTGACGCGCGCCCATCTCGGTGGCCTTTTCGACGATGAAATCGGTGCGGGATTTTTTGATCGGGGCGAACAGGAGCCAGAGATCAGGCGGCTCGGTTTGTGGAGCGGTTTGAGTGAGGC
>CAYPUW010000055.1:0-1701 GCA_964413925.1 uncultured Rhodobacter sp.
ACTCCGGCGTCCATTTCTGCCCCGTTGCCAACTCGCGCCGCAGTGCCACGAAATCAACCTCGCGACCATTTTCGCGATCCCCCTCGTTGAAGGCGCGAAAACCGGCATTGGCCTCGGTCATCATGTTCAGGCTAAGCCACGCGCGCGAGTTTTCCTTGTTGGCGTTCCACGCGTTTAGCTTGGGTTTGCGCAATTCCTCGACCGATTTGGTGGTGCAATCGGGGAAGGTGAGCAGAAGCTTGGTGCAAAGATCTTCGACCTTGGCGTCAAGGGCGCTAAGGTCCATTTCACCGCGTTTCATCAGCGCCTTGCCCGCCGCCAGATCGTCGCCCAGTTTGAGGTCGCCATGCAGGATGCGGCCCAGATAATCGGTCTTCATTTCGGTGATCACCAGCGGGTTGGCCACATATTCGCCGTCCACCTTCAGGCCCGGCACGATGTCGGTCAGAATGCCGAGCCGCAGGGCTTTTTGGGCGGTAAAACTCTCGCACAGCACGCCGGAATTCATCGCCTGCTCGCAGCCGATCATCACCGGCAAAAAGTCGGTCGAGCCGCCGATTGCAGCGCTCCCGTGTTTCGGTCCCGCCTGTCCAAATCGCGCCATATCTTGGGCGATTGAGAAATCACAAGCCATGCCGATTTCTTGTCCACCGCCGATGCGCATACCATTGACACGGCAGATCACCGGCTTGTCGCAGCCAAGGATCGTGCTGACCATGTCGTTGAAAAGACGCATATATTGACGGTATTCATGGGGGCGTCCGGCGTAATATTCGGCGTATTCCTTGGTGTTGCCGCCAGTACAAAATGCCCTATCGCCAGCAGCGGTAAACACCACCGCGTTGACATCGCGCGCGTTGGAGGCGGCGCGAAAGGCGAGGATAGTCGCCTTGACCATCGCGGTGGTGTAAGAGTTGAACTGCGTCTGATTATCGAGAATTATCCACGCGTTATAAAGCCCCTCAACGTCGGAGCCATCGGCATTTTTTGCCGGGCGCTTTTCATAGATGACATTGCCGCTAATCGCCTCGCGTGCGGCGTCAGAAACCAGATCATGGGGCAGAAATTCAAACTTGTTGCTCATCTTATTCTCCTTCAAGCGGTGGGCACCATGATGGCGCGGCGCAGAAATTTTTGGGCGTGGACGTCGGCAAAAACCTGATTGATGCTGTCAAGCGGATGATGCTCGACAAAGGGTTTGAGCTTGACTTTGCCGCTCAGAACCAGCTCCAACGCGCCGGGGTAAAGCTCGGGCGGGCAGCCCCAATTGCCAAGCAAGCGCCCGTGAAAAGCCATTAGATTGGAGAGCCGCACTTCGACTTTGTCCATGGTGAACCCGACCACACACATTGTCGCGCCGTGGTTCATGAGGCCAAACGCCGCCTTTTGACCCGCCGCCGTGCCGGAACATTCCATGATGATCCATTCGCGGGTTTTCAGGTTGTTTTCTTTGGCAAAACCGATGATCTCGCCCTTCAGAGCGCGGCCATCAAAATTGCGCGCGTTCAAGGTCAGACTCGCGCCGAAATCTTTGAGTGCGGCCAGTTTTTCGTCAACGACATCAATCGCCACCACGGTCGCGCCAAGGGCTGCGGCCACTTGCACGGCGTATCCGCCAACCCCGCCAACCCCGTTTACAACCACCAGATCGCCCGCGCCGATGCCGGCTTGCACCGCCGCCTGATAGGGGGTGGTTAGCGC
>CAYPUW010000055.1:1801-10424 GCA_964413925.1 uncultured Rhodobacter sp.
GCCTGCTGCGATTACTGTGCCACTGATTTCGTGGCCGAGCGTCAGGGGCAAGGGCTGGTTGGTGCGCACGCCGTCATAGTAATAGCCAAGGTCGGTGTGACAGACGCCGCAGCCTGCCACCTCTACCACGACTTCGTCTGCGGCGGGTGGGGTGGGGGTGAACTCCTCAAGCCTCAAGGGGGCGTTTGCTGCAACCATGACCCAGCGTCGTGCCATTCGTCTCTCTCCCGTGTTTGCCTTGTTGACAAGGCGTGCGATCCTTATTACCGTAAATAAGTACTCGAATACCTAAATAGGGTCAACCAGAAATTCGCCCTAGATATAAGTGACCATCAAGGAGCAAACACATGACCAAGCCGCAAACCCCGCGAGAAAGCGTCTCGTTCGCTATTGTTGGCGCTGGCGGGGCAGGGGCGATAACGGCGGGGTCGCTGTTGTTGGAGGCGGCTGGAAAATGCGGCTGGTACGGGGTTCTCAACCGCTCGGTCGGGCCGCAAATTCGCGGCGGAGAGGCGGCGGCGCTGGTGCGGCTTTCCACCCATCCTGCGGAATGTATGACCAAGGATTTCGACGCTCTGATCGCCATTGACTGGAAAGGGGCCGAGCGTTTTATCGGCAACATGCCGGTTGCGAGTGACGGGCTGGTATTTGCCGATCCCAAGGCGGGCGAGGTGCCTGTGCTGCTGGCTAACACCGGCGTTGATATTCAGAGCTGTGCGCTCAAAGATCTGGCGTCCACGATTGAGGGCGGGCGCGAAAATATGGTAGCCGTTGGCATTATCGCTGGGCTGATCGGCCTGCCGATGGAGGCGCTGATGGAGGTGGTTAACGCCAAGCTCGGCAAAAAAGGCGAGGCGGTGGTTGCCGCCAGTCGTGCCTCGATCGAGGCGGGAATGGGCGAGGCTGCGCGCAGCACACACGCTTATCCGTTGGCTCCGGCTTCGCAAAAAACCGGCAAGCGCTGGCTGATCACTGGCAACGAGGCGGTGGGGCTTGGCGCAATCCGGGGTGGCATCCGTTTCGCTGCCGCTTACCCGATCACGCCTGCGACCGAAGTTTTGGAATATCTTGCGCCCTCGCTGGCAAAAATCGGCGGCTCCTTGGTACAGGCCGAGGACGAGTTGGCCTCGATCAACATGGCCATCGGCGCGTCTTTTGGCGGTCGCCCGTCGATCACCGCAACCTCTGGCCCCGGTCTCGCGCTGATGATGGAGGCGCTTGGCCTTGCCGTCGCCGCCGAAGTTCCGGTGGTGGTAATAGACGTGATGCGCTGCGGTCCCTCGACCGGAATTGCCACCAAATCCGAGCAATCCGACCTTAATATCGCGGTCTACGGCTTTCATGGGGACGCACCGCATGTGGTGATCGCGCCGACCAGTGTGGCCGATTGTCTGTTCACGGCGCAATGGGCCGTGCATATGGCGGAGGCGATGCAGACACCGGTGATTGTCCTTTCAGATCAGTCACTTGGACAGGCTCGTGTGCTGATCGACCGGCCCGCAGATGTGGCCTTTCTGACCGGGCGCAAGACTGCCGACGCGAGCGACGCTCAGAGCTATGAGCGTTATGCCATGACCGCCGACGGGGTTTCGCCGATGGCTATTCCTGGAACACGGGGCGGGCAATATACGGCGGACGGGCTGACGCATAATCTGCGCGGAACGCCCTCGGGCCTGGCCTCGGATCAAAAGAGCCAGATGGATAAGCGCCGCGCCAAAATTGAAAGCTTTGACACTGGCAATCATTGGGGCGTGGTCGAAGGCGAGGGTGACACCGTGATCCTGACATGGGGGTCGTTGACCGGCACGGCGCGCGAGGCGTTGCGTGGCTTGACGGACACTAAACTGGTGGCGCTGAGGCAAATCTCGCCCTTTCCGGGCGCGGCTTTGGCGGCGGCGCTGAAAGGGACCAAACGCGTGTTGGTGGTCGAGCAAACTCATTCTGGCCAGTTTTTTCGCCATATTCGCGCCCATATGGACCTGCCTTATGACGTCAAACAACTCAACCGCGAGGGGCCAAACCTGATCGGTCCTGATGAAATCGCCGACCGGATTATGGATTGGAGCGCCTCATGAACGCCAATGCTTTCAAAGCCAAGGATTACAAATCCGAAGTCGCGCCGATTTGGTGCCCCGGTTGTGGCGACTATCATGTGTTGATGTCGATCACAAAGGCGATGGCGGAGCTGAACCGCGACCCCAAGGACATGGCGGTGATCTCGGGCATCGGCTGCTCGTCGCGCATACCGGCCTATACCAATTGTTACGGTTTTCATGGGGTTCACGGGCGCTCACTAGCGCTGGCGGCAGGGTTAAAAGTTGCGCGGCCTGATCTGACCGTGATGGTGATGAGCGGCGATGGCGATGGATTTTCTATTGGCGGCAATCACTTTTTGCACGCTTGTCGGCGCAATATCGACATGACTTATATCGTTATGGATAATCGGGTTTACGGCATGACCAAGGGCCAGCCCTCGCCCACAACCGAACCCGATTGGGACAGCGCGCTTTCGCCAGGAGGCACTGGTCTTAGCCCGTTTCATCCGCTGGTGATTGCGCTGGCTTCGGGGGCAAATTTCGTCGCGCGCGAGTTTTCCGGTGACATCAAGAACTCTACCAAAACCATTGTCGAAGCGGTTAAACATCCGGGTTTTTCATTCGTCGAAATCCTCAGCCCGTGCGTGACCTTTCGCCCGGACGAGCGCGAGTGGAAAGGGGCGGTGCATCGCGCCTCGGTCGAAGAAACCGATGATCCGGCTCGTGCGGCGCGCCGGATTATGACCGATGACGGTATGAATACCGGCATTTTATATCGTGGCCACCGCAAGCCTTATGCGGCCCATGTCAAGGACGAGATTGGCGATGCGCGCGCGCTTGAGGCGCGGTTTGAGATTTGAGCTGCGCTTGGCTTGGTGCGGAGTGGCCTAATCGTCCTGAATATCTCCAAGTGATTGATAACTATCACTAACTCCAAGAGACTCTTGGTTGTTGGTCAAGTTAACCACATGGCGAAGGTCGGGCTTTACTCGGACATTTGTAATGGGGATGACGCCGTTCGCGGTCAGCACATCGACCGTGTAGACCCCGACGCGCAGCTTGACGGGGGGGCCATCCACGCGCCCTTTGGCGAGAATCTCGCCGGTTTTCACCTTCACATTGAAGTTGAGGCTGCCAAATGAGCGTCGGAGGGCAAGGGCGAGGGATTTGCCGTCTTGGGCGTCAAAAAACTGTCCGCCGGTCACCGACGCAGCCTCGGTCAGGATCGCCTTGGTTTTTTCGTCAGCCAGCGCAAACCCGACGATATTGAGTTGCAGATCGACGCCAAAATCCTGCGCCGCCGCCGCCAGTCCGGGCAATTCGCCGGGGTCACGGCACTCTTCTTTGCCGTCGGTCAGGATCACGATGACCTTTTTGCCGGTGCCGCCCTGATCGCGCAAATCGCCCATGGACAGCAGCAACGAGGTATAAATTGGCGTGGTTCCCAGCGGGCGAATGGCGTCGATCTGGGCGATAAGCTGCGCGCGATTAACCGGCCCATAGGGCTTGATCACTTCGATGTCAAAGCAATCTCCGGGCTGGCCTTCGCGAATATTTTGGCCAAACACCCGCACCCCGACCTCGGCCCCGATTGGCAGAGAGTTGATCAGCCCTTTGAGGACATTTTTGGCCACGTCGATTTTTAGCGCCCCGTCGATCTTGTTCTTTCTGGAGCGCATGGAGCCGGACGCATCGAGAATGAGTTCGATCAACGGCGCGTTTTGCCCGGCGATTTGTACCCCGACCGAGCCGACCTCGATTTGACCGTAAAAAATCTCGCGCAACTTTGTGGTGATGCGATAGAGGCTCGGTTGGCGAAAATCCTTCGATATGCGCGAAAATACCTGCGCCAGTTCGGTTCCATCGGGGGCTTCGGCGAAAAACCCACCGCTGGCGCGCGCCCATGTGTCAAGTACGCGACGCGCGCGCGCGGGCATGGAATAATCGGTATAGGGGTTGAGATCGGGGCCAAAACCGATGCCATAAAACCGGATGCTATCATCTTTGAGCAGGGACCACACAGCAAGGATGCTGCTGGATGAAGAGGAGTTTGCGCCATCGGAGATAAGAATAATTGCGCGATCTCCGGGGCGTTGACGCAGCAAGTCACCGGCCTTAAGCAGACCCTGATAGACTGGCGAGCCTCCGCTTTTTCCCAGTTGATCGGCCAGACGATTTGCCAGCAGTTCGGGGTCGGTGGTGAAATCCGACAGGGTGGTTATTTCCGCGCCAAATCGCACGATTGCCACGGCGTCATTTGGCCTTTTGGCGGCCAGAAACGCCGAGAATGCCGCATAAATATTGTCGCTCTGGCCCGACATGCTGCCGCTATCGTCAATCACCACCACGATGCTGGAGCTTTGCGGGCGATCCACCCGCACCAGATAGTTGCCGCTTTTGATCGCGGTCGGTGTGGTCGAATTCACCGGGGGGTTATAGGCGAAATTTGGCGGCGATCCCGCGATTTTGCGCGCGATAGAGAACGAGGCGGTGACGCCAGACAGGGCTTCGAGCTTGATGTCAAGCTCGGCCTCTTTGGTCGAGGTGGCGTCGAGCCTTAGAATATCGACGTCGGTCTCGGGCCATAGCGCGCCTTCAAAGCTTTGTCCGACCGGAATTTGCTGAGCTTGGGCGACGGTATTGTTTGGCTCTTTATCTTGGGAGATTTGACGTTGAGAGACCTTGTCGGTGGCCCCATCTGGTGACTTTCGCCCGATCACCACGAGGGATTGATAGTCGCGCGAGTTGCTTTCAATCAGTTGAACTTCGCTCAGCGCAATCGGTTTGGGGCTGCCATTTGGCTGGCTGAGCGAGATATCCACAAACCGCGCAAGTGTGCCTTTTGGCAGCTCGATAATCGCCCGCCCCGCGCGCCAGTTGAGGTTAAGAGACTGTATTTGCTGCATTTCGCGGGTAGGCGTGTCGGCCAGAGAAACACTGACAGTCGCGCGGTCCGGTCGAGTGAACGACGAGGAGGGCGGTGAGACCAGCTCGATCCGGTCAAGACGCACGGCCTCTCCCTCGCCAAACATAAAGGTCAAATTGGCGGAATTGCTGCCCTCAGGTGCTGCCCAAAGCGAGGTCAGATCGCCGTCATGCAAGAACTGCGCAAACTCGTCGCTGCCGGGATAGCGGATCAGCCCACCCTCAAAACTGGGCAAGGCCAGATTGCGCGCACCACCCGCAATCACGTCCGGCAAGCCCGCGTCTTTGCTACCGCCTTGGGCAAAAACCGCCACATGGCGCACGTGATAATAGGAATAGAATTGCGCTTTTTTGAAGCGGATGCGCAGCGCGCGGATATTGATAATTTGCGAGAATTGATAGAGCTGCGGGGCGATCTGGCCCTCGTTTTGATAGACGCCCAAGGCCTGTGATTGGGGAACGATTGTGGAAATTTCTCCCAGCGATTTCCAAGGCCCGTTTTCACCCGTGGCGCTGACGAATACTTCGAACTTTGAGCGCCCGCCCTCGAAAACCACCAACTCAAAGCCGCTAACGGCCACCGGAGCGAGACCGGGCAGGGCGATGACCAAATCAACTGAACCGTCCGATGTGGGTGCGCTCCACTCGTTGGAGGAACCTGCGGGAAAAGAGACCACGTTTTGGGCGTTGTCGTCGCCCAGACTGTCGTAGGCGCGCGCCCCGAAATGGGCTTTGGCGATGTCGGTATATCCGGCGAACCGCGTCTGTACGGTGGTGGCGTCTATTTGTTCAATTGTAACAGGGGTTTGCGCAGATATCTGGATGGTACTCAGGGCAAGACTGATCGAGGTCATGGCCACGATATTGCGCAAAAAGGCATAGAAAATCCGCATGGTAAAATCCTTTTCGGTGCGCGGATCAATGTCGGAGCGAACGCCCAACTCCCCGCGGGGTCAGTGATTTTTTCAAACGAGATTAGCCGCAAAGCTGGCAAAAGTCACCACGGCTCGACCCAAACAGACCTTCAGGCCGGAAATTTCGGATAGCCGGCAAAGCTGCGCCTGACAGCGAAATCGGCTTGCAGGGCTGTGGGATCATATTCGGTCATGATCCAGTCGCGAAAGGAAATGCTCTCTTGCCGGGTGCGCGCGCGGTAGCTGTCGAGACAGAAATCGAGCACGCCTTTTTGGCTGGTTTTTACATGGGCGAATTTTACGCTCAGTTGCGCGCGTGCAATTTCGATCGGTTGATTTTCGATCAGCAACAGGTAAAGTGCTGACACAAAACCCGCTCGGT
The DNA here is from genome assembly GCA_964413925.1 of uncultured Rhodobacter sp. Lineage (GTDB taxonomy): Bacteria > Pseudomonadota > Alphaproteobacteria > Rhodobacterales > Rhodobacteraceae > UBA5972. The sequence goes on from CAYPUW010000055.1 coordinate 8,059, forward strand.
CCGCGCCGGATTTACAGTGAAGCACGAACGGTTTTTGCAGGGTTTTGAAATGCGCCTCCAGCTCCAAAATCCGCTCGACAGTTGGCAGGCGGGTGGCCGACATGTGAATACTGGTGAGGTTGAGGCCGAGCGCATCGCAAGCCTCTTTTTCAAATAGATAGAAGCTGTATTTACTGGTGCCGCGCAGGTTGAGAACCGACTTGATCCCCTTGGCCTTATAGGCGGCGAGCCGCTTGGCAGAGGGATGGTTGGAGCGATAAACGTCTTTCGCTACGGGGTAGAAATTGGTCCACCACACCCGCAAAATCCCGTGATCGACCCAGTTGAAATGATGCTTGGCCTGCGCTCGTTTCTTTGGGGTCGAGATGTCGTCGCCAAAAGAGTTACGCCACGCGCGCTCTTTATCTTCCAGCATTTTATAGAATTTTTTCAGCATCTGCCCGGCGTCGCGATTGAGTGGAGAACAAAGCTGCGCCTGTTCATTACGCAGACGACCTATCTTATCTGAAATCGGCTGGCAAGAATTCAAACGCCGCTCGGTTGATTGACGCGCCCACGATTTTCGCCAATAAGGGCGCGTTGGAATTTGATGAGGTTTATCCGCAATGAGCGCCTATTTGCCCCGTGTCGTTCAGGTAGGGTTCAACAAATGTGCGACCCGCAGCCTGACCAATCTGTTCGCGGGTTCGGGGCATTTGAGTGCGCATCACAAATTCAAGCACCTGCTGGCCAAGAACCAGAATATTGCCCTGTTGATGCGTGAAAATATCCGCGTTGGACGCAAGGTGTTTCACGGGTTTGATCACCATGTGTTTTACGCTGATCTGATGTGGCAGAGCAAAAGCGAGACTTATGAGGCGTTCAAGGATTTTCGCCGCATATTGGACGACTACCCGGACACGATTTTGCTTTTGAACACTCGGGAGCGGGAGAACTGGATTAAGTCGCGCGCAACTCACGGTCACGGCACGTTTTTGCAGATGGTGATGCAGGCCGAAGGGTTCAGGGCCGAGGCGGAGTGTTTGGAATTTTGGCGACAGGATTGGGAGGCCCATCTGGCGGATGTTCGCGCCTTCATGGCCTCAAAACCGGCGCAGTTGGTCCAGTTTGACAGCGATGCCCAGAGCGTTGACGACTTGGTGGCGATGCTGCCCGCCTATCACCTCGACGCGTCGGCTTGGGGCGACGTCGGGCGCTCGCGCGGGCGTAAACTCGGCCCACTCAGCGCTTATCTCAAGCGTCTGAATGCGCGGCGAAAGATGCGCTAATTTTATGGCCCCAATACAAGGAGACTATCCTTTCAACCCTTTCAACGCGACTCCGCTTGGTCCCTGAAATATCAAGTATTGTACTCGCGCCGCCTTGTCTGCTGCGGTGTTTCCCCGAACTCTTTATGATAGGCGCGCGTCATCGCGCTGGCATTTTCATAGCCGCACCTTAAAGCAATTTCTGAAATACCGAGGCCGGTTTTTTCGGCCAACCGGCGCGCTGATTGCAATCTGATCCGGCGGTAGGCCTGCAAGGGTCCGGCCCCGAGGTCGGATTGAAACAGCGCGGTCAACCGGCGAGCACCAATCCCCAGTTCGCGGGCAATTTGTGGTATGGGGAGCGGGTTTTCGTGATTATTTCGCATCAATGCTAGCGCGGCGGCAACGGTTTTCTTGGTGCTGCGCGGGAGTTCCTCAACGCTGCTATCTTCGTTTTGCATAAACAGCGCCGCGACTTCGATACGCAGGGCCTCGCCGTGATCTTGCGCGATCATTCGCAGTACCAGTTCAAACGCTGTCGTTGCCCCGCCGCAGGACCAGCGGTTGCCATCCATCACCACTCGCTCGCGCAAGACCCGCACCTCGGGAAATCTCTCGTGGAAATCCTCTATCTCGTCCCAATGGATTGTGGCCTCTACTCCGTCAAGCAATCCGGCCGCCGCCAATAACCAACTTCCCATATCGAGCGCCGCCAAGACCTGAAACCGTTTCGCCGCCTGTCGCAAAGCGCGTGACATTTCGGGAGAGGCATAGCTACGGCATCCATAGCTCGGCAACAGCATCAGCACCTCCCCGCCAGTCACGCGCCCAAGCGGAGCCTGAACCGAAACCGGCAGGCCGCTTGACGATTTTACCGGCGCACCGTCGGCAGAGAGGAAACACCAGTCATAAGCCTGCCAACCCAATAGAGTATTGGTTGCCCGCAACGGCTCAAGCGCATTGGCTAAGCAATGGTTCGAGAACTGTTCAAACAACAAAACGCCGATCTGTTTGGTTTGGTCGGTTTTTTTCAGCCATTTTCGCATGATTGTTATACAATCCTGCATGATGGCTAAAATCAAGCCGGATAGTATTTGTGGAACAGATAGCCGGAGATAT
>CAYPUW010000056.1:0-4043 GCA_964413925.1 uncultured Rhodobacter sp.
GATGATCCATCGCAGTCGCCGCTTATTGAATTTCACAACGTTACCAAGAGGTTCGGTGGGTTTACTGCAATTGATAACCTGTCTCTCGAAATCTATGAGCAAGAGTTTTTTGCCCTGCTTGGACCCTCGGGGTGCGGCAAAACCACGTTGATGCGGATGCTTGCCGGTTTTGAGGCCCCGACCGAGGGCCGCATTACGCTCGACGGTCACGACCTCGCATCTGTTCCGCCTAATAAACGTCCGGTCAACATGATGTTTCAGTCATACGCGCTATTTCCGCATTTGACCGTTGCTGACAATATTGCCTTCGGGCTCAAACGCTCGGAAATGCCAAAGTCAGAGATCGGCGCTCGGGTCGACGAAATGTTAACCTTAGTTCAACTGACCAAGTTCGCGGAACGAAAACCGCATCAGATTTCTGGCGGTCAGCGCCAACGGGTTGCGTTGGCGCGCGCGTTGGCCAAAAGCCCAAAATTGTTGCTGTTAGACGAGCCGTTGGCCGCGTTGGACAAGAAGTTGCGCGAAGAGACCCAGTTTGAGCTGATGGATATTCAGGAAAAACTTGGCACGACTTTTGTCATCGTTACCCATGACCAAGAAGAGGCGATGACCGTTGCCAGTCGCGTCGCGGTGATGGATCACGGCCAGCTTGTACAGGTTGCGACGCCCGAACGAATTTATGAATTCCCGAATTCCCGCTATGTTGCTGATTTTATTGGAGATGTTAACCTGATCGAGGGGGCGGTTAAGTCTCAGGAAAATGGCATTTGTCATGTCTCCTGGGCCGAAGGCTTCGCGCCATTGCAGGTTGCGCACACCGATATGTTGAAGAGCGGCACCAATTGTACATTTGCGATCCGCCCCGAAAAGATCGAGGTCGCCGCCAAAAAGCCGAAGGACGCAGTTAATGCGGTGCGGGGCCGGGTGCTGGATATCGCCTATCATGGCAATTTGTCGACTTATCATGTTGAACTTGCCAACGGACAAATGATCAAAGCGCAAGTTACCAACAAGGAACGAACCGGTCGGCGCGCGTTTACCTGGGAGGATACCATCTGGGTTTATTGGACACCTGCTGCTGGCGTAATTTTGACGACCTGAGGGACGAAAATGATTAACATTCGCCGCCTGATCTTGATCGCAGTACCATATACATGGCTCCTGCTGCTTTTCTTGGTGCCTTTTCTGATCGTCTTCAAGATGTCTCTTTCTGATCAAGCGCTTGCGATACCTCCCTATACGCCGACGTTTCACTTTTCCGCAGGTTGGGAGGGGCTGAAAGCGATGTTTTCCGCCTTTGATTTGGAAAACTTTACTTGGCTGGCCGAGGACAACTTATACTGGAAGGCTTATCTCTCCAGTCTACAAATTGCCTTGTTTTCAACGATCTTGTCCTTGCTTGTCGGCTTTCCTATCGCCTACGGAATGGCCAATGCTCCGGCTGCATGGCGACCAACGCTGATGATGTTGGTGATCTTGCCGTTCTGGACATCCTTTTTGATCCGGGTTTATGCGTGGATTGGCATATTGGGATCTAACGGGTATCTGAACCAGTTCTTGTTGTGGATTGGCGTGATTAATGAGCCGCTGGTTATCCTGAACACTAATATCGCCGTTTATATTGGTATCGTTTACACCTATCTTCCGTTTATGGTTTTACCGATTTACGCCACATTGGAAAAACTGGATATGGACCTGCTTGAGGCCGCCGAAGATTTGGGGTGTTCGCGGTTTCAGGCCTTTTGGTTAGTTACTTTTCCCCTTGCCCGCGCGGGCGTAATTGCCGGATGTTTTTTGGTTTTTATTCCGGTAGTCGGCGAGTTTGTTATCCCGAGCTTGCTTGGCGGGTCGCGCACCTTGATGATTGGCAAGGTGTTGTGGGATGAGTTTTTCTCCAATCGAGACTGGCCGGTCGCAAGCGCGGTTGCGGTGCTGTTATTGTTGATCCTGATTGTGCCGATCATCTTGTTTCAGCGCCAGCAGCAACGCGCACAGGAGGCCGAACAATGAACAAGCGGTTTACCTGGTTTAATGCGACATCACTAACTTTAGGATTTGTTTTCCTGTACTTACCTATAATTATTTTGGTCGTTTATTCCTTTAATTCATCCAAGCTCGTCACGGTTTGGGCCGGGTTCTCGTTCAAATGGTACGGGGCGGTTTTTGCCAATAAAGGCTATATGGATGCGGCAATTGTCACCCTTAAAGTTGGTTTGATTTCCTCGACCCTAGCGACGATACTTGGCACGATGGCGGCCTATGTTCTGGTGCGGGCTGGGCGATTTCGTGGGCGAACATTGTTTTCCGGTATGATTTATGCGCCGCTGGTCGTGCCTGATGTGATCACTGGATTGTCCTTGCTGCTACTGTTTATTTCGATCGGTTTCAGTCGCGGTATCACGACGATTGTCTTGGCTCATGCGACTTTTTCGATGTGCTATGTTTCCGTGGTTGTTTCCTCTCGGTTGGTGAGTTTTGACCGGTCGCTGGAGGAGGCCGCTCTTGATCTTGGTTGTTCGCCGTTTGACGCTTTTCGCAATGTTACATTACCGATTATCGCGCCTGCGGTGATTTCCGGTTGGTTGCTGGCGTTCACTTTGTCGCTTGACGACTTGGTTATCTCGACATTTGCATCCGGCCCGTCGGCGACCACCTTGCCGATGAAAATTTACAGTCAGGTGCGTTTGGGGGTCAGCCCACAGATCAATGCGTTGTCGTCGATTATGATCGGAATTGTTACTATCGGGGTTATTATTTCATCAATTATCTCCAAACGTTCCGCCGTGCGTCGCCAGCGCCAAGAGCAGGAGGCGTTGGCGCAGATTTGAATGAGGTTAGAGGTCGGATGTAAATATTTCATAAATAGTCGGTCGGGAGTGGAGATTATAATTCCGCTAATTTTGTACAAAATGTAAGATTTAGTCCGCATTTTGTACGTTTCGTAACATTGAAAAACTACAGTCGTGGGACATTCGGTAAACTATTTAGAAAGCTTCTTCAGGTTATTCTTGGCGAATCAATTGCAACGTTCAGGTAAATTTCCAGATGGAAACCAACTCGCAGACTTTGCGAAAAATGATCGCGCTTGGTCGTGGTGCGCCGCCTGCCGCTAGTGTCAAGGTGACGACCTGCGCGCATCTTGCAATCGCCAAGGTGGGGCGACGGTTGTTTGACGTGGATGCGGTGCTGAACGATGCGACGCAAGAGGATGTTGAGCAAAAGCAAATGCTCAAATCCGCCCCGGTTCCGGGTCTTTTGGCGGTGGTCGGGACGGCGGATGGTCGGCGTGGGATGGTGAGCTTTGATGGCCTGCTGATCAACGCGATTGTCGAGATTATGACCGGTGCTGCGGATGGCGCGGTCTTTCGTGAACCGCGCAGCGCTACCTTGATTGATGCGGCGTTATGTCGGGAGTTCTCCGAACATTTTCTCAATTATTTCGTTAGTGAGGTTAACGCCGATGCGGGCCAGACCATATTGCCCGAAATCTCCTACCTGCATCATGAGACCGAAGCTGAGAAACTTGCCTTTGATCTGGCGGATACGGTTCACACTTGTCTGCGTGGCGAGGTGCAATTTCAAGGTGGGATGCGCGGTGGCGCACTGCTTCTTGCGTTGCCTGCAGGGATGTGGGGCGGTGATGAAGTTGCGCATGATACGGTCAAAAATACTGATTTTACCCGAAATCTGGAAAAAAATGTTCTGGAGTCCTCGCTGGTTTTAAAGGCTAATCTGGATAGTTTTTCGTTGCCGCTGGGCCAAGCGCTTGCGTTGAGGGTGGGTGACATGTTGCCGGTTAGCGCGTCGGCCCTGTCAGACATTTCGTTAGTTAGTGAGGGGGGGCTTCAGTTGCTTAAGGGGCGATTGGGGCAACTTCACGGGAAAAAGGCGATTATGATTTGTGATGAGAATGCGGTGGACGATCTGGATCAGGATATGTCGCAATTTGCGTTAACGGAGGGTGTGGTTGATCTGGGTGGGTCGGGTCTGGATATGAATTTTTCCAGCGATGGGGAATTTGCCGGTGTCGGTGAGGGTGACGG
>CAYPUW010000056.1:4143-10367 GCA_964413925.1 uncultured Rhodobacter sp.
CGGTGAGGGTGACGGCGGCTTTGAGCTTGCGGGGACCGGTTTCTCCGAAGATTTATCTTGAAGTGGTCCTGCAAAATCGGACAGTCCGTTAAGGTGTATTCCAACACGATGAAGGAATACCAAAATGACGAAAGGACGGAAGTTATCTCCAATCAGGTTCTTCTCTCATACTGCCCTTGATAAACGAACGCCGGATGAAGCATACTTTGACAGCAGGGAAATAATGGAAGCGGCATGATAACCAAATCTGATACTATACACCTAGTCGGCGATAGCCGCGTATGTAGCAAAGTCTAACGCGTGTTGGTGGCGCAGTTGTTTTTCAGTAGCCGTCGTCAGTTCCAAATCCATTTTCGGAGAGACATTATATTCAGCGAGATCTAGTCGTGCGCCAAGCCGATCTGACAAAAAATCAAGCAATCTCGGCATGTTTTCATATCTAAACAACAGCCTAATTCCGACTTCATCGCGGCTGATGGAGAGTTGGCGGGATTGGGAGCCAAGTTGGGCATAAGCCGGGCGATTTTTGGGCTGGAGATAAGTTTGAACGAACTGATCAAAGCTAACCCCGCGGGTGCTGTTGACGGTATCTGCCAGCTCATCTCGCTGCCGATAACGATACCAGCTTCCTAGCCATGAAACAGGTTCTCGCATGACGGCAAAAACTTCAACATCCTCCTGCCCCTCTTTTTTGAGAAAGGGCCGAATGAAGCGGTTAAACCTTTGATGAGTCATGTGTTTTAGCGAAGGCTGACGGCCAAAAGAAATAGAGGCATAAGGAGCCAGCGCAGCCTCGATTGCGGTGGTCCCAGTTTTTGGTACCGCTATAAATGCGAGCTTTTCCTTCCACAAAATCATCATTTTTCGCAACTACCCGCATATTTGTTCTGTGTGTTTTGAGTACGTAAACTAAACATTAACGATTATAATAAATAGTCAAATTGAGAAAAAAATGTTGTAATGTTCTTCTTTTGATCTCATACACATGAGAACAAGAGGCGAACACGGGCAGTGATTGCCGCCACTGAAACAATATGGAATAAGAGGTCTCACAATGGCATCAGCTCTTCTTGATTTTAGCGAAAGACGCGACATGGACAAAAAAAAGGCGCTCGACGCCGCCCTTAGCCAAATTGAAAGAAATTTCGGTAAAGGGTCTATAATGAAGTTGGGGCAAGCTGGCGCGATTGGCGATATTGAGGCAACCTCAACCGGGTCGATCGGGCTTGATATCGCGCTGGGAATTGGCGGCTTGCCCAAGGGGCGGATTATTGAGATTTACGGGCCGGAAAGCTCCGGCAAAACTACGCTGACGTTGCATGCCATCGCTGAGGCACAGAAAACTGGCGGAATTTGCGCGTTCGTAGACGCAGAACATGCGCTTGACCCGCAATATGCAAAAAAGCTCGGGATTAATCTGGACGAGCTTTTGATCTCGCAGCCCGATACCGGTGAGCAGGCGTTGGAAATAACCGATACGCTGGTGCGCTCTGGCGCGGTTTCAATGGTTGTTATTGATTCGGTTGCGGCGCTAACGCCGAAGGCGGAACTTGAAGGGGACATGGGGGACCATCAGGTCGGTGCGCAGGCGCGACTGATGAGCCAAGCGATGCGCAAGCTGACTGGATCTATCTCCAAATCCAAGTGTATGGTGATTTTTATCAACCAGATCCGCATGAAAATCGGTGTGATGTTTGGCTCGCCGGAAACCACGTCTGGCGGGAATGCCTTGAAATTTTATGCGTCGGTTAGGTTGGATATTCGTCGTATCGGAGCAATCAAGGATCGGGATGAAATCGTTGGAAATGCCACGCGGGTTAAAGTGGTAAAAAACAAGGTCGCGCCGCCGTTCAAGCAGGTGGAATTTGACATCATGTATGGCGAAGGGATTTCCAAGCGGGGCGAGCTGATTGATCTTGGCGTGAAGGCCGGAATCGTCGAAAAATCCGGCTCGTGGTATTCTTATGGTGATGAGCGGATTGGTCAGGGACGTGAAAATGCCAAGAACTTCCTGAAGGACAACCCAAAGATGGCCTATGCAATTGAAGACAAAATTCGCGCGGCGCATGGGCTTGATTTCGAAATGCCCAAAGATCTCGACGAGACGGTTAAGGCCTGAGTTCTGAAAAAGAGATTGGCGGGGCTGGATTGACAAGAGCAATCTGGCCCCGAACTGTTTGGCCTGTGGACAGTGCAAATTGACACGGGTAAACCGGAAAGGATTTTGTGACCCTGCAAGGACCTTTTTGACATGGCCAGCCTGAACGATATTCGCTCGACTTTTCTGAATTATTTCAGGGAGAACGACCACGAGATTGTCGAGAGTTCGCCTTTGGTGCCGCGCAACGACCCAACGCTGATGTTCGTTAACTCGGGCATGGTCCAGTTTAAGAATGTGTTTACTGGCGTTGAGCAGCGTGAATACACGCGCGCCTCTACCAGCCAAAAATGTGTTCGCGCTGGCGGAAAACACAATGATCTTGATAATGTTGGCTATACTGCGCGCCATCATACGTTCTTTGAGATGTTGGGGAATTTTTCCTTTGGCGACTATTTCAAGGAAGAGGCGATTTTCTATGCGTGGGAATTGTTAACCCGTGAATTTGGACTGAGCAAAGATAAATTACTGGTGACAGTTTATCATACCGACGACGACGCGGCGCGGATTTGGAAGAAAGTGGCTGGCCTGCCAGACGAGCGGATTATTCGCATTTCGACAAATGATAATTTCTGGATGATGGGGCCAACCGGACCTTGCGGCCCATGCACGGAGATTTTTTATGATCACGGCGACAAAATATGGGGTGGTCCTCCGGGATCGGCGGATGAGGATGGCGACAGGTTTATAGAGATTTGGAATCTGGTGTTCATGCAAAACCAGCAGTTCGAAGACGGGTCAATGACCGAACTTCCAAACCAGTCGATTGATACCGGCATGGGGCTTGAGCGAATTGGCGCTCTTTTGCAAGGCAAGCACGACAATTACGACACAGATCTGATGCGCAGTTTGATCGAGGCGTCGGCCAATTTGACGTCGAGCGATCCTGACGGACCGGGGAAAATGCATCACCGTGTGATTGCAGATCACATCCGTTCGACCTCTTTTTTGATCGCCGATGGGGTTCTGCCATCCAATGAGGGTCGGGGCTATGTTTTACGCCGGATCATGCGTCGTGCCATGCGGCACATCCATCTTTTGGGCAGCAAAGATCCGGTTATGTTCCGATTGGTACCCGAGTTGGTGGCGCAGATGGGACAGGCATTTCCAGAGCTTGGGCGCGCGCAGCCGATGATCGAGGAGACGCTTTTGCTGGAGGAAACTCGGTTCAAGACCACGCTTGATCGTGGGTTGAAACTGCTTGACGACGCGCTTGAGGATTTACCGCAAGAGGCCGCGTTGAGTGGGGAAACGGCGTTTCGTCTTTATGATACTTACGGCTTTCCGCTTGATCTGACTCAAGATGCGCTGCGCGAAAAGGGGCGCGAGGTTGATACTGACGGGTTTGATCAGGCGATGGCGGCGCAAAAGGCCAAGGCGCGGGCGGCGTGGCGAGGCTCTGGCGAAATCAGCGAGGCGACGATTTGGTTTGAGATGGCGGATCAACATGGTGCCACGGAATTTCTGGGATATGACACTGAAATTGCTGAAGGGCAGGTGCTGGCGTTGGTGCGCAAGGGCACCGAAATTTCGACGGCGAGTGCCGGGGAAGCGGTCGAGGTTGTCACCAACCAGACCCCGTTTTATGCGGAATCTGGTGGGCAGGTTGGCGATCAGGGAGAGATGCGTTTGAGTGACGGGCGGGTCCGGGTGCTTGATGTGGTGAAACGGGCCGGGGTGTTTGTGCATATTTGCGAGGTTTTGGAAGGGCGGATTTCGGTGGGCGATGCCGCCGAAATGCTGGTGGATCATGCGCGGCGGGGGGCGATCCGCGCTAGCCATTCGGCGACGCATTTGCTGAATGAGGCGTTGCGAAAGATTTTGGGTACGCATGTGGCGCAGAGGGGTTCGTTGAATGATCAGGACCGGCTGCGGTTTGATTTTAGTCACGCCAAGGCAATGAGCGCGCACCAAATTGCAACGGTTGAAGACGAGGTTAATGGATTTGTTCGCCAGAATACGGCGGTTGAGACCCGGATTATGACCCCGGATGAAGCGCGCGATCTGGGCGCGCAGGCGTTGTTTGGCGAGAAATATGGCGACGAAGTGCGTGTGGTTTCGATGGGGCGGGAGGTTGGCTCGGGTCGGGGTTCCAAAGGGGATACCTATTCGTTGGAGCTTTGCGGCGGTACGCATGTTGGGCGCACGGGCGAAATTGGCTTGTTCAAACTGGTGTCGGAAAGTGCGTCGGCCAGCGGTGTTCGCCGGATTGAGGCGTTGACCGGTAAGGGAGCGCTTGCATATTTGGCCGGGCGTGATGCGGCGTTGATGGATGTGGTTTCGGTGCTGAAATCAAAGCCCGAGGATCTGGCCGCGCGGGCGAAGTCATTGTTGGATGAACGTAAATCTCTGTTGCAGGAATTGGGTGAGCTGCGCCAGAAAGTGGCGCTGTTAGGGGGCGGCACGGCTGATGGTTCCGCTGCGAAAGACATTGGTGGCGTGGCGTTTTTGGCGCAAGTGTTAACGGGTGTTAGTGGCAAGGATGTGCGAGGGTTGATCGACAGCCATAAGGCTAGATTGGGCAGTGGCGTGATCTTAATCGTGACCGATACCGGCGGAAAAGCTGCGGTGGCTGTTGGGGTTACCGAGGATTTGGTTGCGCGAATTTCTGCCGTTGACTTGGTTAAGGTGGCGGCCGAAGCTTTGGGCGGCAAGGGCAGTGGAGGTCGCCCGGATATGGCGCAGGCTGGTGGGCCGAGTGCGGATAATGCAAATGCGGCGATTGCCGCGGTTGAAAAGTTACTGGAGGGTTAAATGGCTGTTTACGCGATTGTGCATATTGATGTTGAGGATGCTGAGGAATACGCGAAATATGCGGTTTTGGCAGGCCCGGCGGTTCAGAAATATGGCGGCGAGTTTTTGGCTCGTGGTGGTGAATGTGTTCAGATGGAGGGCAAAGGGCGTGCGCGAAATGTGATTATCCGGTTTGCAGATATGAATACTGCGCGGGCGTTTTATGACGGGGCTGAATATCAGGAAGCGTTGAAATATGGCTTGCCCGCGGCGGCACGGGAATATGTTTTTGTTGAGGGGGTTTGAAAAACTCACACAACTTATAAGAAAGCTATTGACTCGGCGCACTCTCTGAAGTATACGTTGTATCAAGCTGGAAGAAATGGGCAAGCGGCACACCTCGCAAGGGTGGGTCGCTTTTTCGTTTTTCTCGTGCGGAGCATGAGTAGGCTATTGATTACATGAAAACAAACGAACCCCACGGGGATGCGGCGTCTGACGAGTTACTTCTGAAGGCGCGGCGGCATTATGCCGATATTACTTGCGCGCTTGAGCAGGCTCTGGCGCAACTTGACCAATGTGACGACAAGGAAAAACGGGCGTTCTCGGCTTCGGTCCAGACGCATTGGAAGTCGTTTCTTAATGTCTATGAACGAGAGGTGGATCTTGAAAAACGTGACCGCGAACATGCGGGAATTGTACACGGATACGCCATCGACCTTGATGCCGCCCGAACTGAGGTTGAACGCAGGCTTGCTTGCTTGCGTAGCGTCTCATGATCTTGACGAGTTCCTGAATGGTTTGAGCGAAAACGCCATGCTGGCGTTGCCGTATCTGTTCGACCTCTGGGCTATGCCCCATCAGTTGCCGCCGGCGGGTGATTGGAAAACTTGGATCATTCTGGGTGGGCGCGGGGCGGGGAAAACTCGGGCCGGAGCCGAATGGGTGCGCGCCGAAGTTGAGGGCGCGCGACCGCTTGATGATGGGCGTGCGCGCCGGGTGGCGTTGATTGGTGAAACTATCGAGCAGGTGCGCGAGGTGATGATCTTTGGCGATAGCGGGATTATGACCTGTGTTCCGCCGGATCGTCGCCCCAAATGGGAGGCCACGCGTAAGCGGTTGGTTTGGCCTAACGGGGCAATTGCGCAGGTGTTTTCGGCGCATGATCCTGAGAGCTTGCGTGGGCCTCAGTTTGATGCGGCTTGGGTTGACGAGTTGGCCAAGTGGAAAAAGGGGCGCGATGCGTGGGATATGTTGCAATTCGGGCTGAGGCTTGGCGAGCGCCCGCGACAGGTGGTTACGACCACGCCGCAAAATACCGCCGTTTTGAAAG
>CAYPUW010000057.1:0-10182 GCA_964413925.1 uncultured Rhodobacter sp.
TAGTCCATTGCCCGACGGGCGTATTTGTCGCGCTCGCGCCCCTATTTGGTAATCAGTTCCGGGCCCATCACCGCATTTGGCAGCACGGTTGAAAGCCACGGGATATAGGTGATCATGATCAGGAACACGAACAGCACGCCGAGGAAGGGCAACGCTGCGCGCACCACCGACATCATCGGCATGCCCGCAACCCCGGAGGTCACAAACAGGTTGAGGCCGACCGGCGGGGTGATCATACCGATCTCCATATTGACCACCATGATGATACCAAGGTGAATGGGGTCGATGCCGAGCTTCATAGCGATGGGGAAGACCAAGGGGGCGACAATGACCAACAGGCCCGACGGCTCCATGAATTGGCCGCCGATCAGCAGGATCACGTTAACCACGATCAAGAACATGATCGGTCCCATTCCGGCGCTGAGCAGGGTGTTGGCGACTTGCTGCGGGATCTGCTCCTCGGTCAGAACTTGCTTTAGGATCAGCGCGTTGGCGATCACGAACATCAGCATGACGGTCAACTTGCCCGCCTCAAATAGCGTGTGTCTGGTGTCAGGATGCACGAACGCTGTCAGCAAGGCTTGCGGGCGCTTCAAGAGCGAAATCTTTTGGCGTCCGTCGCGCGCGGCCAGTGGTCCCATGTCGCGATAGATGAAAGTTGCCACCAGAAAGGCATAGATCGCGGCCACGGCGGCAGCTTCGGTTGGGGTAAAGATCGCGCCGGTCAGGCCGGGGATGCCGTAAATGCCAACCATGATGATCACGATCAGCATCAGGCCCCAAAACGCGTCGGTAAACGAGCGGGCGACCTCGCCCCAACCCTTCCATTCGCCTTTGGGCATGTTCTTGACGCGCGCCATCACATAGATCGCGATCATCAGCATCACACCGGCGAGAATACCGGGGATGACGCCAGCTAAAAACATCCGCCCAACCGAAACCTCGACCGCCGCCGCATAGACCACCATGACGATGGAGGGCGGGATCAGGATGCCGAGCGTGCCAGCGTTACAGATCACTCCGGCGGCGAACTCCTTGGAATATCCGGCCTGACGCATGGCGTTGATGACGATGCCACCAATGGCCACCACAGTCGCAGGGGACGAGCCGGAAAGCGCCGCAAACATCATGCAGGCAAACACGCCCGAAATGGCGAGGCCGCCGCGAAAATGTCCGACCACGGCGATGGAAAAGCGGATGATCCGCTTGGCCACACCGCCGGTTGACATGAAACTGGAGGCGAGAATGAAAAACGGGATCGCCAGCAGGGTTGCGTGGCCTTCAAAGGCCGAAAACAGGGTTTGGGCCACGGCTGCGAGCGAGGTGCCGGAATAAATCAGCAAGAACAGGATTGAGGACATGCCCAGCGAGACCGCAATTGGCACGCCGATCATCATCATGCCGACGACGAGGGCGAACAGGAAAACAACGCTCATCTTGACGCTCCCTCATCAGTTTGGCCGGTTTGTTCGGCGATTTCGGCGATTTCGTCCTCGACCTCGTGGCTGGCAACAATCCGGTCGATCTCGCCGCGCCAAACCCGCATTCCTGCCTGAACAAAGCGCAACACCAGCAGCGCCATTGAGAATGGCAACACCGAGTACGGGATCAGGCGCGGAATTTTTTCATACGCTTCGCCGTCGTTGAAAACATCTTTCAGCCACGCAAAAATCGCGGGCATGGGGATGTCGTTGACCTCATACCAGCCCTTGGCGCGAAAGGCCTCTTGAAATCCGGTGGGAAACCAACGCCCGGTGGTGCCCGGAAGATTGGCAAAATTAGCCCAGTAATCCCAAGCGCCCTTAAGCAACAGCAGCGAAAAGACAATGCTAATTGCCACCGCCACCAGCGCCGTCAGGCGGCGTATTTTTGGTGGAAAGAGATTGATCAGGGCGTCAACCCCAAGATGGGCGTTTTTCTTGACCAGATAGGAGGCGCCGAGCAGGACCAGCCACGCGAATAAAAATACGGTGGCCTCAAGTCCCCAAAGCAGGCCCGAGGCGAAAAACTTGCGTAAAATCACGTTGGTAAACGTAATCATCGTCATCAGGCCAAGAATAAGGGCCATCAGGTTTTCTTCGATACGGTCGATAAAGCTTTCGCCGGCGCGCGGATGCATTGGCCTCTTCCCCCCTCGTGGATGCGTGCAGGGAGGGCCGTTTGGCCCATCCCCATTATTTGTGGGCGGCGGCTCTAGCTGGCCACCTGCCCCGCCTACATCGAGTCGTTGATGGCTTGTGCAGCGTCGATATTTTTCTGACCCACATCGCCCGAGAACTCGGTCCAGACCGGCTTCATTGCGTCAACCCACTCTTGACGCTGCTCAGGTGTCAACTCGCGAATGACGCCCCCAGCATTGATGATCGACTGTTTGGCAGCCTCATTGACGGCAAAGGCCTCTTTGTTGCGGGTCGTGGTGACCTCGCCGAGGATTTTTAGAAATTGCGCGCGCACGGCCGGATCAAGACTGTCGAGCCAATCGACCGAGGTTACCACCAGATAGTCGATGATCCCGTGATTGGTTTCGGTTATACCGTCCTGCACCTCAAAGAACTTCTTGCCGTAGATGTTGGACCAAGTGTTCTCTTGGCCATCAACAACGCCCTGCTGAAGTGCTCCGTAAACTTCGGAGAAGGCCATTTTCTGCGGGATGCCGCCGATTGCCTTCATCTGCGCGACCAGAACGTCAGAGCTTTGCACCCGGAACTTGAGGCCCTTGGCGTCAGACGGGTGGATCAGCGGCTTGTTGGCGGACATCTGCTTCATGCCGTTATGCCAAAATGCCAGACCTTGAAGGCCACGTTTTTGCATGGAGTTAAGCAGCGCCTTGCCAGATGCGCCGCTTTGGAACTTATCTACCGCGTCGATGTTTTTGAACATGAACGGCAGATCGAACAGGCGAAACTGCTTGGTGAATTTCTCGAATTTCGACAGGCTTGGCGCGGCCAGTTGAACGTCGCCCTGAAGCACGGCTTCAAGCACTTTGTTGTCGTTATAAAGTGTCGAGTTGGGGAACACCTGCATGCAGGCCGTGCCGTCCATTTCGGCATTGACGCGCTTTTGCAGCAAGGCGGCGGCGATGCCTTTGGGGTGCTTGTCGGTGTTGGTCACGTGGCTGAACTTGATGACGATCTCGCCGTCGTCACAGCCCGTTGGATTGGCGAATGCGCTCCCGGCGCTGATCGCCAATGCGGCACCAGTGAGTGTGCCAAGAATTGTCGTTGTTAGTAATTTCATGTCTCTCTCCTCCCTCGCGGAAAATCTCGGCCTCCCGAATTGAGAGACCCTGTCGCGAGCAGAGCATCCGACCAATTCCTTGGCAAGCGGCAGACGGGAAAATGATTTTACTGGCAGTAATCTATCTCTTTAACAAAGGGTTATCTCGAAATAATCCGTGCTTCTCCGCCGAGGCCAAATCTGTTTGCGCGGTTTCCCACACAGGCGAATTTTGAGACTGGGCGTAATTCCGCACAGCTATCGGCGGGGCGCGACCCCAAAGAAGACGGTGATAATACCGCGTTTCAAGGTTTATTTGCGGTAAAGACCGGGGCGCACATCAAGGCGCGCCAACTTGTCGTAAAAGGTTTTGCGCGGCAGTTTCAACTCGCGCGCGGCCTCGCTGGCATTGCCGTCCTGACGTTCAAGCGCGGCGATCAACAGCGCGCGCTCGACCTGTGCCAATTGTTCGGCCAGCCCCAACCCCTCGTTGTTATTCTGCACAGGATCGGCAAACCCCAGAGCAAAGCGCATGGCCGCGCTCATCAGCGCGCGCGCGTTTCCGGGCCAGTCGCGGGTCATTAGATCAGAGATCACCTCGGGCGTGATTTCAGGTTCTGCAAGGGCCGCCTGCTCGCAAGCTTGGGCCACATATTGACGAAACAGCACCGGGATATCCTCGGGTCGTTCGCTGAGGGCAGGGATGCGTACGCGCATGACGTCGATCTTGTAAAACAGATCAGGAGTGAGCTTGCCATGTGCGAGAATTTCCTCCTGCGCAAGGCTGGTTCCGGCGATCAGGCGAACGGTATTTCCGGCAGTTTCCAGCTTTTCAAGCAAGCAATATTGCGCAGCGTCAGGCAAAGTGGCGATCTCGTCGATGAACAGGGTTCCACCTGACGCGCGCTCCCAATCCGCGTCAAGCGAGCTTGGCTCGGCCCGCGCGCCGGGGAGCTTGACAAACGGGCGCGCGGCAGGGCCTGACAGCATGTGAATGACCTCGGCCACCTTTGGAACACCGCTTCCCGCAGGACCACAGATCAGGATTTCAGCGTCGAGATTGGCCACAGAGCGCACCCGCGCGCGCAGCTCTTCCGCCAATGCCGAAACTCCAAACAGCAATCTGGCAGCCGCATCTCCGGTCTCGATTTGGGTTTTGAGCGCGCGGTTTTCCAGCACCAGCCCACGCGTATGCAGCGCTTTGTGGATCACCGCAATCAGATCCTTGGGCGCGCAGGGTTTTTCAAGAAAGTCAAACGCCCCCGCCGACATGCTGCGAACCGCCGATGGCACATCCCCCTCGCCGGTCAGCAATATTACCGGCAGCCCGTCATCAATCTGGCGCACATAGTCCAGCAAATGAAACCCGTCCTTACCGGGCATGCGCAAATCGGTGACGATCACGCCCCTAAAATCGCGCATGATATGATCCTTGGCCTCGATGAAAGACGCAGCCAGCGTTGGGCGCAAATCGGCCAGCTCAAGTGTCTGGCCCAGCGCATCACGCACCGCGCGGTCATCATCCACCAATAGCACGCGATTGCTCATCAGCTTGTCTTGCCTCCTGCTGCGCTCAACTCCACAGTGAACTCCGCGCCGCCACCACGCCGGTTTCGCCCGCGAATATTACCGCCGAAACTTTGGACCAGACCGTAAGAGATGGAAAGCCCCAAGCCCATGCCTTCGGATTTTCCCACGGTTTTGGTGGTGTAAAACGGGTCAAATATCTTGTCGGGGTCATCAATGCCGGGACCAGTATCCGCCACAGTCAGGCGCACTTTGCGTGTCGTGGTCACGATGGAGATGCGGAGGCGTTTTTTCGGACTGTCATCCATGGCATCGGCAGCGTTTGATACCAGATTTGCCAGCACCTGTTGCAGGCGCACCTCGCCGCCCTGAACCATCACCGGCTGATCAGGTCGTTTCCAACTCAGGGTGATGCCACTGTCAGACAGACGCTTTTGGCTTAGTTCCAGCACCGCATCGACCACACCAACCAGGTCGACATCGCTGAAATCCACCCGCTCTTGACGCGCGAAAGCCCGCAGGTTTTGAATGATGCGCCCCATGCGCCGCGCCAGATCAGAGATGCGAGACAGGTTCTCTGTCGCCACCTCGCGATCACCGCGCGCAAGAAACGCCTCGGCGTTTTCGGCGAATGAACGAATGGCCATCAGGGGTTGGTTTAGCTCATGGCTGATGCCTGCCGACATCTGGCCAAGCGCGCTCAGCTTGCCTGCGCGCACCAATTCGGCCTGCGCTTTGTGCAGCGCGTTTTGCGCGTCCTCGCGCTCGCCAACCTCAACGCGCAGGGCGGTGTTGCTCTCGGAAAGCTGTCGTGTGCGCGCCGCAACCCGCGCCTCCAATGCCGCATTCGCCGCCGCCTCAACCTTTAGCCGCTCGCTCAACGCCCGTCGCCGCTCGCCCGCCAAAAACAGCATCAAGCCAATCGCCAGCACCAACGCCCCGGCGACCGCCGCCTGAAGATTGGCGATGCGCCGGGCCGGGGCGGTGTCGATCAGGATTTCGCCGGTCATGCCGATCACCGGCATGGGTCGGGTCAAATGGATGGCTTCGCGCGGCAAATAGCGCTCGGCATTGGTGCGCCAAAGCTCGTGGCCTTGCAGATTTCGCCGTCGAATATGCGGAAACTTACGCCCGGTCTTGCCGTTATACGACGCCAGAACCAGCTCCGAGCGACTGGTGACATAGACCACCCCGTTGGCATCGGTGAAAAAGACGGCGAAGGGATCGGACGGCCAGTTCCATTCGATCTCGCTTAGGTCGACCGTGACCAGAACCGCCCCAACTGCTGGGCCTCCGCCGTCAAACATCGGCGCGGCAAAGGTGAATACGCGCTTGGACTCGCTATTGACATAATGCGCGGCCCCCAACGCCCCGTTCATGGCACGGTTGAAAGCCGAGGCAGCCCCCGCCGCATCACCACCCTGCCCTGCCGAAGCCAGCAGCGTGCCATCGCGCGCCAACAGCCGGATTTCCAAGCTGCCGGTCTGATCAGCTTTTTGTTGCAAAATCGCTGCCACAGCTTTGGGGTCATTCCCACCTTTAACCAGCGCCATCAGCGACGGGTGATCCGACAGCAGCACCGCCAACTCGCGATAGCGCCGCATCTGAGCCGAGAGCCGATCCACAGCCAGCGCCAGATCGCCATTGCCACGCGCCTGAAGTTGCTCCAGCGTCGCGGTAAAGGAAAACCATCGCACCCCCAAAACAATTGCCAGCACGAAAACGAGCAATAGCGGGCCGAGGATCAGGCGGTTGAAAAACAGCTTCTTCACGAAGACCAGTCTAACAACGCGGCCACGCTCAACACCAGAACAAAAGCCCCGCGCCACGCGTCACGCGCTCTATTCGATTGCGGGGGCGTCTCGCGGAAAGAATTCGGTGACATGCGCCATGAATTTTCGCACATGCGGTTTTTGATAGGCCGCTTTGGAGGCAACAAGCCAAAACCCTCCGGCCAGCTTCTCGTGGGTAAAACATCTAACCAGATTTTGGATTGGATCACCCTCCATACACGGAATTGCCCCCACCGCCTGCTCGTTTTGCAAAGAGGCCGACATGGTGACCACAGAGTCAACCTGACCAAGGATATTTTGGCAATCGGTGTGGAGCGCAAGCCACCTGAGCAAAGCCACATTCTTCATCATCTCATCGGGATAAACCAGCGATGGATGGGTGCCCATCTCGTCAATCGAACGGGGCATGCCGTGGGCCTTGAGATAGGCTCTGCTGCAATAGACGCCCCAGATGACGGGCGGTAGCCTCTTGACGATCAAGGTGTCTCCGGTGATTTTATCGGCGGCGCGAAATGCGATATCAGCCTCACCGCTCTCCAGCGAAACATAGCTTTCGCGCGTGCAGGTTTCGAAATTCACCTCCGGGTACAATTTGCGAAACTGCGACAACAGCGGCAACACCCAGTGGTTCATCGCGGCATAGGCGGCAGAGACTTTGATGGTTCCGCTTACACCACGGGCGAGGTCTTTGGCGCGCAAGCTTAACTGCTCCGCAGCGTCCCCCATGCGCGCGGCAAGCTCCATCAACGCTTTGCCGGGACTTGTCAGCGCATATCCTCTGGTGTCGCGATCAAACAACTTAAGACCCAGCGCATGTTCCAGCGCATGCATGCGTCTGCTGACGGTGGTTTGGTTCATATTGAGCTTTTTGGCCGCCCCCAATGTCGAGCCTTCATCAGCGACCATCAGGAAAATTCTTATGTCATTCCAATCAAACACGCCCCCCCCCCTAACGGTGCCCCTTAACGGCGCACTCCTCCTGTCCACGCAACAACCTGCACGATCGCAGAATGATTCTGCAAGGCAGGCGATACCTCTTGGGCGCTGTCCAAGCTACCTTCGCGACGGATAACAACCACAAACAAAGAGGGAAGATAACATGAACGCCATGCCGCAAAAAACTCGCGAGATGCACAATCACCATATCGACAGCACCGTCTGGAACGAGATCGAGTTTCGCAATGACGATGTTATCATTGCCACCTATTCCAAATCCGGCACCACATGGATGCAACAGATCGTCAGCCAGTTGATATTTGACGGCCGCGAAGACCTGCCAGTAGCCGAAATGTCGCCTTGGGTTGATCTGCGGGTGCCGCCAAAAGAGGTCAAGCTGCCGCAAATCGAGGGCCAGACCCACCGCCGGTTTCTCAAAACCCACCTGCCCGTGGACGCGCTGGTGTTTTCGCCCAAAGCCAAGTACATTTATATCGGTCGCGACGCGCGCGATGTGATGTGGTCGCTTTATAACCACCACGTTAACGCCAACGACATGTGGTATGACGCGCTCAACAACACGCCGGGGCTGGTTGGGCCAAAAATCGGCAAGCCTCCGGCCTCTGCCGCCGCATATTTCGAGCATTGGTTTGACACTGACGGCGCGCCGTTCTGGCCCTATTGGGAGAATGTCAAAAGCTGGTGGGAAATCCGCGATTTGCCCAATGTGAAGCTCGTGCATTTCGCCGATCTCAAACAGGATCTTCAGGGCCAGATCGAGGACATTGCCGCGTTCCTTGAAATCGAGATCGCGCCTGAAATGATCGGCCAAATCGTCGAGCATTGCACTTTTGACTATATGAAAGCCCATGCCGACGCCTCGGTTCCGTTGGGCGGAGCATTTTGGCAAGGCGGGGCAAAAACCTTCATCCACAAAGGGACCAACGGACGTTGGGTCGATGAATTAAGCCAAGATATCAGCGCCAGATACGAGGCCCGCGCCAGATACGAGCTTGGCGATGAATGCGCGCGGTGGCTGGCGCTGGGAAGTCTGGACTGAGCTTACATACTGCGTTTAGTTACTCGTTTAGTTGCTGCGCGGCGCGACGATCAGCGCCGCGCGAAAATCGTTTACATTGGTGAGGGTCGGCCCGGTCACGACCTGATCGCCAAGTGCGGCAAAAAAACTGTGGCTGTCGTTCTCAGCCAACGCGCGGGCGGCGTCCAGACCACCCAATCTCGCGCGCGCCAATGTCTGGGGATGCACCAGCGCCCCGGCGACCTCGGCGGCGCCGTCCACCCCGTCAGTGTCACACGCAATCAGCGAAATCCCCGCCTGCCCGTTCAGAGCAATCGCGGAGGCAAGGGCATATTCGGCGTTCGGCCCACCAACGCCACCGCCCCGCCCAGAAACGGTGCATTCCCCGCCTGACAACACCAACAGCGGCGGTTGATCGGGAAGCATGCGCGCTTGCATCTCGATCAACATCTGCGCGTGGTGCGCGCCTAAGATGCGCGCTTCGCCTTCCAGTGCATCGCCAAGCAGGCACACCTCAAAACCTTGATTTCGGGCGCTACGGGCGACCGCCTCCAGCGATTGGGCCGGAGCGGCGATGATCTGATTGGTCGTGCGCGACAGCCGCTTATGGCCCACCGGCACCACGCCGGTTTTCTGCGCCAGCCAGTCGGCAACCGATTTAGGCGGATCAATGCCCCATTTGGCCAGCACTGCCGCCGCATCAGCCCCGGTTGAGCCATCGCCCACAGTCGGTCCCGACGCAATCGCCGCCGGATCATCGCCGGGCACATCCGAAATCATCAGACAGAGCAGCCGCGCCGGATAGACCCGCGCTGCCAACTGCCCTCCGGCGATTGTGCTAAGATGCTTGCGCACCGTATTCATCTGGTCAATCGGCGCACCACAAGCCAGCAGCGCACCGTTCACCTGTTGCAAATCCCCCAAACTGATCTCGCCAGCGGGTGCCGCCAACAACGCCGAACCTCCGCCCGAGATCAGGGCCAGCACGAAATCATCAGCGCCAAGCCCCTCCACAACCTCAAGCATCTGACGGCTGGCCTGTTGCCCGGCAAGATCAGGCACAGGATGCGCCGCCTCAACGATCTTGATCCCACGACAGGGCCGACTATAGCCATAGCGCGTGATAACCAGACCTTCGCACGGCCCCCAAAACTGCTCGACCGCCTCGGCCATACGCGCCGAGGCTTTGCCCGCGCCAATAACCACCACCCGGCCCGAGGGCTTGGTGGGGAGCGCGCGCGCGATGGTCAACATGGGATCGGCGGCGGCCACAGCCTGATCAAACAGAGCACGCAAAATCAGGCATGGTTCAATTTTGTTCACGGAGCGACCCTCTGCGAATAACCCGTCTTGGGTGATTGTTCTGATTGTTATTCAATCCCAAATCTCCGCGATGGCGTAGCTTCGCCATAATGGCCGCGTTTGCGCCAAGATTGAAGGGCTGTTGGAGGATCGGGTGGCAAACCTCCATTTTGCACCGCTCAGACCGCCAGCACAGTGGTTGATTTGATCTCTTCCATCGACAAAAGTGCTGTGACGTTGAAAATCTTCACCTCGGCAATCAACGCCTGATAAAAGATGTCATAGGCTTTGGCGTTTTCGACCCGAACCTTGAGAATATAGTCGATATCCCCGGCCAGACGATGGGCCTCTTGCACCTCGGGACGCGCC
>CAYPUW010000058.1:0-3096 GCA_964413925.1 uncultured Rhodobacter sp.
ATCCTGCCGCTTGATGGCGGAATTCACTTGCAAACGGCAGATAATCTGTTTCGATCAGCGTTGGAATAGGGGAACATGATGCGAGAAGTGATGACCATCCAAGCCTTTAGCGCCCTTGTCGGACAAAGCCTCGGGCAGTCGGACTGGCTGGTGATAGATCAGGACCGGATCGACAAATTCGCCGCCGTGACCGAGGATTTTCAGTTCATTCACACGGATGCCGAGCGGGCGGCGGCGGAGACGTCGTTTGGCGGGACAATTGCGCACGGATTTCTGACGCTTTCGCTTCTGAGCCATCTCAATGCCCAGGTTTTACCGGATATCAAAAACCGCGCCATGACGTTTAATTACGGCATGAACAAAGTCCGGTTCCTGCACCCGGTTGCCTGTGGGTCGCGCATCCGCTCGCAAGTGCGGCTGATCTCGGTGACCGAAAAAGAGCCGAGCCGGTATTTATGCGAGTTGGAAACACAGATGGAGATCGAAGGGCAGGCGGTTCCGGCCCTGATCGCCCAACAGCTTGTGATGCATGTGATCACAAAATAGTCGACAGGGTATAGGCGGGGAGATCATATGGCTGATGTTAATAATACCGAAGATGTTCAATCGCTTGAAGGCTATCTTGAGGCGCATGTTTCAGGGTTCGCAGGGCTTGTCAAAGTCGAGAAATTCGGGACAGGGCAATCAAATCCGACCTATCATCTGACCGCCAACTCGGGCGAATATGTGCTGCGGGCCAAGCCAGCCGGGACGCTATTGAAATCGGCCCATCAGGTGGATCGCGAGTTCAAAGTGATGGACGCGCTCAACCACAGCGACGTTCCCGTGCCAAAAATGCTGCACTTGGCGGGCGAGGATAATCCGCTGGGCCGGATGTTTTTCGTCATGAGCTATCTTGAGGGGCGAATTTTCTGGGATCCGTCCCTGCCTGAACTGGCCAAATCCGCGCGCGCGCCGATCTATGACGCCATGAACCGGACCTTGGCCGCGTTGCACAATGTTGATGTGACCGCCGTTGGTCTTGTGGATTTTGGCAGGCAGGGAAACTACTTTGCGCGCCAGACGGATCGGTGGATCAAGCAGTATAACGCCTCTAAAATGGAGGAGAACAAACATATGGAGCGCCTGATGGCGTGGCTGCTTGATCAGATGCCCGACGACGACACAGCGACGCTGGTTCACGGGGATTATCGGCTCGATAACATGATCTTTGCGCAGGGCAGCGCCGAGGTCATCGCTGTGCTTGATTGGGAGCTGTCAACCCTCGGTCACCCCCTCGCCGATCTCGCCTATCAATGCATGCAGTGGCGCTTGCCCCATGATGCGGGGATGCGTGGGCTTGGTGGTTTGGATCGCCATGACCTTGGCCTGCCAAGCGAGCGTGAATATATAGCAAGCTATTGTGAACGCAGAAATATTCCGCAAATCGACAACTGGAATTTCTACCTCGCTTTCAGCTTTTTCCGGCTTGCAGCAATCATTCAAGGCGTGGTGCGCCGCGCCCATGATGGCAATGCCTCAAACCCGGAAAGAGCGCGCGAAATGGCGCGGGCGATACCTGTTTTGGCGGCCATGGCCAATGAACTATTCTGAAGGGAGACCTCATGCGGTTTGACGAAAAAGTGGTTGTGATCACAGGCGCTGCGGGCGGTTTTGGTCAGGCGACGGCCAAGGGATTTGCCGCTCTTGGCGCCCGTTTGGTGCTGGCGGATATGGACGGCGAGCGACTGTTGAAAGTTGCGCGCGACATCGGCCCGGATGTGATCACAGTCGCCGGAGACGTGAGCGACCCACAGCATCATCTAGACCTGGTCGCGGCAGCCATGCAAGAATTCGGTCGGCTTGATATTGCGGTTAACAACGCCGGAATTGTGCAACCGATGCAGCGTCTGGTCGACACCAGCCCCGAGTTTGCGCGTAAGTTGATCGACGTCGATCTCATGGGCGTTTTTTGGGCGCTTCAGGCGCAATTGCCGGCGATGGTTGCGCAATTTGAGCGTGACGGCACCAAATCGGCCATCGTCAATATCGCCTCGGCGGCAGGGCTGGTTGGCTCGCCATTTTTGGCGATTTACGCCGCCGCCAAGCACGGGGTGGTCGGTCTCACTCGCTCCGCTGCCGCTGAATATGGTCGCAAAGGTGTGCGCATTAACGCGATTTGCCCGTCATTTGCCAACACGTCGATGCTGACCGACTATCTCGATGTGGCCCCCAAAGGGCGCGAGGCCGCCGAGTTGGCCCTGACACGCGCCATTCCGATGGGTCGAATCGGCGAGGTCGACGAGGTGGTGCAGGCAATTTTGTTTGCGGCCTCGCCCGAAAACAGTTTTATGACCGGCGAGACCCTGTCGATTGATGGCGGTTTGACGGCGGTTTGAGGAGAGGAACACAACATGGTTAAAATTACCGAAACGGTCGATCTGGATATTGCCGACGGCATTGCCGTTCTGACCATCAATAACCCTCCGGTAAACGCGCTTGGCCATGATGTGCGCCAAGGCCTTGATCAGGGAATTAAGTCGGCGGCGCAAAACGCTGATGTTCGCGCTGTGGTGATCATCGGCGAGGGCCGCACGTTTCCGGCGGGCGCTGATATTCGTGAGTTTGGCCAAACTCCAAAGCCGCCATTCTTGCCGGATGTGTGCTTGATGATAGAGGACTGTCCAAAGCCGGTGATAGCCGCTTTGCACGGCACCGCGCTGGGCGGCGGCATGGAGGTGGCCTTGGCCGCGCATTACCGGATTGCGCTCAAAACCGCGCGGCTCGGCCTGCCCGAGGTCACGCTTGGCATCCTGCCCGGGGCTGGGGGAACACAGCGTTTACCGCGGCTAATCGGGGCCGCTCCCGCTCTTGATATTATGCTGTCGGGGCGTCCTGTAACTGCGCAAAAAGCGCTGAAACTTGGCCTGATTAACAAGGTCTGCGACGAGGATCTTCGCGCCTTTGCTCGGGCTTTTGCAGCGGAGGTGCTCGCCAAAGACCTGCCCATAACCAAAACACGAGATTGCGCCAACGGCTTGGCTGACAAGACCGCGTTTGAGGCCATTATCAACGAGCGTCGCACAAAGCTCGCCAAGACCGCCAAGGGCCAGCTTG
>CAYPUW010000058.1:3196-10177 GCA_964413925.1 uncultured Rhodobacter sp.
GCCATTATCAACGAGCGTCGCACAAAGCTCGCCAAGACCGCCAAGGGCCAGCTTGCCCCGTTTAAGATCGTTGATTGCGTCGAAATCGCGGCTCAAGCAGAGTTCGCCGACGGGATCGAGTTTGAGCGTCAGGCCTTTCTTCAATGCCTTGCCTCGGATCAATCCAAAGGCATGATCCACGCCTTTTTTGCCGAGCGTCAGACCGCGAAAATCCCCGAACTTGCCGAGGCTAGACCCCGCCCGCTCGACAAATTAGCCGTGGTTGGAGGCGGCACTATGGGGGCCGGAATAGTCGTCGCTATTTTGGACGCAGGCCTGCCGGTTTTGATGATCGAAAGGGATGAGGAAACGCTGGCCCGTGGGCGCGCCAATGTGGAAAAAGTTTACGACAGAAACATCGCCAAGGGGCGCATGAATGCTGCCGCCAAGCGAGAGGTCATGACCCGTTTTCGCGGCTCCACCGATTACGGAGCCTTGGCGCAGGCCAATTTGGTGATCGAGGCGGTATTTGAGGAGGTTGAGGTCAAAAAAGCGGTTTTCTCTAAGCTTGATCAGGTGATGAAGCCCGGCGCGATACTGGCGACCAACACCTCTTATCTCGACATTAATCTGTTGGCCGCGACGATTTCGCGGCCCGAAGATGTGATTGGCTTACATTTCTTTTCCCCCGCCAACATCATGAAATTGCTGGAAATAGTGGTTCCTGACAAAGTTTCTGCCGATGTGGTCGTCACCGCGTTTGCCTTGGCCAAACGGTTGCGAAAAATTCCAGTGCGCGCGGGTGTTTGCGACGGTTTTATCGGCAATCGAATTCTTGCCAACTACCGGCGAGCGATTGACTATATGATGGAGGACGGGGCTTCGCCCTATGAAATCGACGCCGCTTTGCGCGATTTCGGCTTTCCGATGGGACCGTTTCAGGTTAGCGATCTGGCAGGTGGCGACATCGGCTTTGCCACACGAAAAAGGCTGGCGCCAAGCCGCGATCCGGCCCAGCGTTATGTCCAAATCGCTGACCGGATTTGCGAGCGTGGCTGGTTCGGACAAAAGACTGGGCGCGGCTATTATATCTATGAAGATGGTGCGCGAATTGGGGCGCAAGACCCGGAAATCCTCGCCATAATCGACGAGGAACGCCAGCGCGCCAATATCAAGCCGCGCGCGTTCTCAGCGACGGAAATTCAAGACCGCTATCTGACGGCAATGATCAACGAGGGCTGCAACGTTTTGGCCGACGGGATCGCGCTCAGGCCGCTCGATATTGATGTGACTTTGCTTTACGGCTACGGCTTTCCACGCTGGCGCGGCGGGCCGATGAAATACGCCGATATGATCGGGCTGAAGGTTATTTTGGCGCGGATCAACGACTACGCCAACGAGGATGCGCAGTTCTGGCAGGCGTCGCCTTTGCTGGTCGAAATGGTCAAAAACGGCCAAACATTCGATGATTTGAACAAGTCCAAAAAGGGAGGGTGATATGGATCTAGCTTATTCAGACGCCGAGCGCGCATTTCAACTAGAGGCGCGCGCGTGGCTTGCGCAAAACCTGTCGCCCGAGTTGGCCAACAAGGTGCGCAAGGGCCTGCATCTTAGCAAGGCGGATATGGAACGTTGGCACGCGACCCTCAACGCCAAGGGCTGGCTGGCAAACCACTGGCCCACGGCGCTTGGCGGCACCGGATGGTCGCCGGTTCAGCAGCACCTGTTTGAAGAGGAATGCTGTCGCGCCTACGCCCCGCGCGTCGTGCCGTTTGGCCTCTCGATGCTGGGTCCGGTGTTGATAAAATTCGGCAGTCAGGCGCAAAAAGACCACTGGTTGCCGCGCATTCTTGATGGCTCTGACTGGTGGTGTCAGGGCTATTCCGAGCCGGGCGCTGGCTCTGATCTGGCGAGTTTGCAGACCAAAGCCGTGCGCGATGGCGAGTATTATGTGGTTAACGGCCAGAAAACCTGGACCACGCTCGGCCAGTTCGCCAACATGATTTTCTGTCTGGTGCGCACCTCAAACGAGGGTAAAAAGCAGGAGGGGATCAGCTTTTTGCTGATCGATATGGAGACACCGGGCGTGGAGCTGCGCCCGATTCGTCTGCTTGAGGGCACCCACGAGGTTAACGACGTGTTTTTCACCGATGTTCGTGTGCCGGTTGAAAATCTTGTTGGCAAGGAGAACAAAGGCTGGACCTATGCCAAGTTTTTGCTTGGCTTTGAGCGTGCCGGCATTGCTGGCGTTGGTTTTTCCAATGCGGCCCTGCGCGAGCTGAAAACCATCGCCAATGACCAGACGCGGGCGGGGCGAAAGCTGGCCGATGATCCGCTATTTGCCGCACGAATGGCGCGGGTGGAGATCGAGCTTGAGAACATGAAAACCACTAATTTGCGGGTTCTGTCGGCGGCGGCAAAAGGTGGTGCGCCGGGGCCGGAAAGTTCGATGTTGAAAATCAAGGGCAGCGAGATCCGCCAAGAGCTTGACAGTCTCAAACGTCGTGCGATCGGGGCTTACGCCGCACCTTTCGTGCCGGACGCGTTTGAGCCGGGATTTAACGGGCCAAATATCGGGCCGGACTACGCCGCTCCCATCGCTCAGCAGTATTTCAACAACCGTAAAATCTCGATTTTTGGTGGGTCGAACGAAATTCAGAAAAATATCATTTCCAAGATGATTGTGGGGCTGTAAATCATGGATTTTGAACATTCAAATGAGCAAAAAATGCTTGCCGACACGTTGGATCGTTGGGTTTTACAGGACTATCCATTGGCCGCGCGTCTCACGGCGGGGACCAGCGAGCTTGGCTATGCGCGTGACAAATGGGCGAGCCTTGCGGAGCTTGGCGTTATTGGCGCGTTGTTTGCCGAACAAGATGGCGGCTTTGGCGGGCATGGGTTTGATTTAAGCGTTGTTTTTCAATCTCTTGGGCGAGGCCTGGTGGTGGAGCCTCTACTGCAGAGCGGGGTTCTCGGTGGCGGGGCTATCGCCGCTGGCGGGGGGCGTGGGGAGTTGATTGACCAGCTTATTTCAGGCGAAAAACAAACCGCGCTGGCCCATTTTGAGGCGAGCGATGGTGGCGAGATCGATGCGATTGAGGCCGTGGCCGAGAAAATCCCCGACGGTTGGCGCTTGGATGGCCAAAAGATCGTGGTTCGCAATGCTGCCAGCGCCGATTTTCTGGTGGTTTCGGCAAAATCGGCGGTGGGGGTCTCGCTGTTTATGGTGCCATCTGACTGTGGCGGGCTGAGCCTTCAGACCTACCAAACCATCGACGGGGGCAGCGCCTCGGAGGTGCTGCTTGACGCGGTCGATCTGCCCGCCGACGCCTTGATTGGCACAGAGGGGCAGGGCGTAAAAATCCTGACCGAGGTGCTTGGTCGCGGGGTTTTATGCCTTGCCGCCGAGGCCCTCGGCCTGATGGAGGTGATCCGCGATATCACGGTGGAGTTCTTGCAAACCCGCAAGCAATTCGGCCTGCCGATTGGCAAGTTTCAGGCCCTACAGCACCGCATGGCCGAGATGCTGCTGGAGATCGAGCAAGTCAAATCGGCGGTGATCAATGCGGCTGACGTAGTGGACACGCCGGGGGGCGCGCGCGAGCGAGCTTTGTCGGCGGCTAAATATACGGTCGGGCGCGTGGGCAAGCTCGTGGCCGAAGAGGCGATCCAGATGCATGGCGGCATGGGGATGACGTGGGAATATCCGCTCGGCCATTTCGCCAAACGGCTGGTGATGATAGACCATGAGCTTGGCGACGAGGATTTTCATCTCAGCCGTTTCATCACATTAGGTCGCGCGGATGGATGACCCCGCGATCATAGAACGCCACGGTCCGGTGTTGAAAATCCTCAACAATAACCCGTCCGCGCGCAATGCCCTCAGCGTTGGATATGTGGCCGCGTTGACGGGCGGGCTGAGGCGCGCAGGCGCTGACGACAGCATCAGCGCGGTGGTTTTGGCCGGGGCCGAGGGGTTTTTCTGCGCGGGCGGCGATCTTAATGTGCTGATAGAGCGCCGAAAGATGGACGAGGTGGCGCGCATCGCCTCGATCAATGTTCTGCACGACGCGATCAAGGCCATTCGCGCTTGCCCCAAGCCGGTCATCGCCGCCGTGGAGGGCGGAGCGGCCGGGGCAGGGGCGTCGATTGCGCTGGCTTGTGATCTGATTGTGGCCGCGCGCGATGCATATTTCGCCGTGTCTTATTTGCGGGTGGGATTAACGCCGGATGGTGGGGCGACGGCGTTTTTGTCGGAATTCGCGCCGCGCCAACTGGTCAATGAAATCCTGATGTTCGGCGATAAAGTCCCCGCCGAGCGGTTGTTTCAGCTTGGGGCGGTGAACCGTTTAACCGATGCTGGATGTGCCGAGCAGGAGGCGCAGGCGCTGGGCGAACGCCTCTATCAATGCGCGCCAGAGGCGCTGGCGGTGGCGAAATCGCTGGCACAGGACGCGCGCGAAAACGACTTGGCAACCCAGCTTGACTTGGAGGCGCAACAGATGGCGCGCGCCCAAGGTGGGGACGAGGCGGCAGAAGGGATCTCGGCGTTCTTGGAAAAACGCTCCGCCGATTTCACGCGGTTTCGCACATAGCGAGGCCCAGCACCGATATTTCGCTCTTACGCTTTTGATCGGCTTGCTCTAAGCCACGCTCGACACAGCACAGGGTGAAATTGCGATGGCGCGTTCGTTTTCGTTTCAGATCAGCAAAACCGACGGCAAGGCCCGAACCGGGGTGATCCACACCGCGCGCGGCGACATCCGCACGCCGGCCTTCATGCCGGTTGGAACCGCAGCCACGGTCAAGGCGATGATGCCCGAAAGCGTGCGCGCGACTGGCGCCGATATCCTGCTTGGCAACACTTACCACTTGATGCTGCGCCCCGGTGCCGACCGGATGGAGCGTCTTGGCGGTTTGCATAAATTCATGAACTGGGACCGCCCGATCCTGACCGATTCTGGCGGATTTCAGGTAATGAGCCTCAATGATCTGCGCAAACTGACCGAAGACGGGGTGACGTTCAAAAGCCATGTTGATGGCTCGACCCACCATCTGACGCCGGAAATCTCGATGGAAATCCAGCGCAAGCTTGGCTCTGATATCGTCATGTGCTTTGACGAATGCACGCCTTATCCCGCGACCGAAGCGCAAGCGGCGGAGTCTATGCGCCGTTCCATGCGTTGGGCGGCGCGGTCGCGCGATGCGTTTGGCGACCGGCCAGATCACGCGCTGTTTGGCATCCAGCAAGGCTCGGTTTTTGCCGATCAACGCGAGGAAAGTGCGAAGGCATTGCGCGCGCTTGATTTTGACGGCTATGCCATCGGCGGGCTGGCGGTTGGCGAGGGGCAGACCGCGATGTTTGACGTGCTGGATTATGCGCCCGGTCAGCTTCCTGATCACAAGCCGCGTTACCTGATGGGGGTTGGCAAGCCCGACGATATTGTCGGCGCAGTTATGCGCGGCGTTGACATGTTTGACTGCGTTTTACCGTCTCGCTCGGGGCGAACCGGGCAGGCGCTGACGCGAATGGGGGCGATCAACATCAAAAATGCGCGCCACCGCGACGATGCACGCCCGCTTGACGCTGCGTGCGACTGCCCCACCTGCAAAAACTACTCGCGCGCCTATCTGCATCATGTGTTCAAGGCGCAAGAAATCATCTGCTCGATGCTGATAACGTGGCATAACCTCCATTATTATCAAGAGCTTATGTCAGGTTTGCGTCAGGCAATCAGCGACGGTTCTCTGTCGGAGTTCGCCCGAGACTTCACCCAAAAGCGCGCCCAAGGCGATATCGACGCGCCGGAGTGACGATTTTTTGCGGCCTAAAACCATGTGCCCTCTGCATAAAACAACCAAAATTCGGGCTTTCCGTGCTTGCTCCTGCGGGGCCGGACGGGCAAACTACCTGCTAAACGAGTCAGTCACCAAGGCTTGACAGCCCCCGTGGGCCTCCCCACGTGATAGAACCAGACGAGTACGAAATTGGCCAGATGCTGCCGGATGCTCCGAGGCTAGACCAGTTTGCTTAACAAGGAATGAATATGACCGAAGATACCCGCACCACATATCCGGTTCTCACCCTGCGCGAAGTGGTGGTTTTCCCACATATGATCGTGCCGCTATTCGTTGGCCGCGACAAATCCGTGCGGGCGCTGGAAGAGGTGATGGGGGACGACAAGGAAATCCTGCTGGCCTCGCAAATTGACCCCACCGTTGACGACCCCACTGCCGAGGGGATTTACAAGGTCGGCGTGCTGGCAAATGTGCTGCAATTGCTAAAGCTCCCCGATGGCACGGTCAAGGTGCTGGTCGAAGGTGGTAAGCGGGTTCGGATCACTGAATACGTTGAAAACGATGAGTTTTTTGAGGCTTACGCTGAACCGATGGAAGAGGTTTACGGCGATCCGGTGTCGGTGAAGGCGCTAACGCGCTCGGTCGTGTCGGAGTTTGAGCGTTATGCAAAGCTCAACAAAAATGTTCCCGAAGAGGCGCTTACGGCGGTCTCTGAAAGCGAGGGTGCGGCCAAGCTTGCCGACACGGTCGCCGGGCATCTGAGTGTCGAGGTTGAGGATAAGCAAAAGCTGTTGGAAACGCTGAATGTCGCCGAGCGTCTGGAGCGGATTTTTGGCATGATGCAGGGCGAAATGTCGGTCCTGAAGGTGGAGAAAAAGATCAAATCCCGGGTCAAAACCCAGATGGAGCGCACCCAGCGTGAATATTATCTGAACGAGCAGATGAAGGCCATCCAGAAAGAGCTGGGCGACGGCGATAACGATCAGAACGAAATTCAGGAATACGAGGAAAAGATCGCCGCCACCAAGCTTAGTCGTGAAGCGCGCGAAAAGGTTGCGGTTGAGCTGAAAAAGCTCAAATCGATGTCGCCCATGTCTGCCGAAAGCACGGTTGTGCGCAACTATCTTGATTGGGTTTTGTCGGTTCCGTGGGGCAAAAAAACCCGCGTGAAGAAGGATCTCAACAAGGCGCAAGAGGTGC
>CAYPUW010000059.1:0-10143 GCA_964413925.1 uncultured Rhodobacter sp.
TGCAAATCGCCGCTATCCCGCGCTTGAGACCCCGCGCTTCAAGCGCGTTGAGCAAAGTCACGATGATCCGCGTGCCAGACGCGCCAATCGGGTGGCCGATGGCGCACGCTCCGCCATTAACGTTTACTTTGTCGCGGGCAATTCCCATCTCTTGCATGAATACCATCGGCACCACGGCGAAGGCCTCGTTGACCTCCCAAAGGTCCACATCACTGATGCTCCACCCAAGCCGCGCAAGCAGCTTTTGCGCGGCAGGAACCGGGGCCGTGGTGAACCAGCCCGGCGCCTGGGCATGGCTCGCGTGACCCATGATGCGCGCGCGAACAACTAGGCCCTTAGCGGTCGCAACGCTTTGCCGACTGACAACCAGCGCCGCCGCCCCGTCAGAGATGGACGAGCTGTTGGCCGCCGTCACCGTGCCCCCTTCGCGAAACGCTGGCCTGAGCGTGGGGATTTTTTCAGGTCGGGCCGTTTGCGGCTGCTCATCTCGATCAATCACCGTTTCGCCTTTGCGGGTTTTGACCCTCACTGGAGCGATCTCGGAAGCAAACGCCCCGCTCTTATCGGCGTCAAGCGCGTTTTGAAGGCTGGCCAGCGCAAACTCGTCCTGCGCTTGGCGGCTGAGTTGAAACTTCTCGGCGCAATCCTCGGCGAAAACTCCCATCAAGCGGCCTTTATCATAGGCATCTTCCAGCCCGTCCAGAAACATATGATCCAGCGCCTGCCCGTGGCCAAGGCGCGCTCCGCTGCGCATATTTGGCAGCAAATATGGCGCGCGGGTCATGCTTTCCATGCCGCCCGCGATCATCACGTCACTGCCGCCCATTGCCAGTTGATCATGGGCGATCATCACCGTTTTCATGCCCGAGCCGCACATCTTATTGACGGTCGTTGCGGGCACATCCTCGGCCAGACCGGCGGCAAAGCCCGCCTGCCGCGCAGGGGCCTGACCTTGACCAGCGGGCAAAACGCAGCCCATCAAAATCTCGTCCACGGCCTCGGGGTCGACCTGCGCTCCATCCAACGCGGCACCGATGGCGACACCGCCTAATTCCGCCGCGCTAACGCTCGAAAACGCGCCTTGAAACCCTGCCAACGGGGTGCGGGCAGCCCCTGTGATTACCACTGGATCCATGTTCTGCTCCTTTGCGAATGATGCCTTCTCGCTCAGGTATTTCAAGCTTTTACCCATGGAGCAAGCTTTGCAAGCGGCAAGTCGTTAAAATTGTCGACAAGTTGATACTCGGCGAAAAGGTTTGGTTAAGAAAGAGCCTGCATACTTGCGGAAATCAAGGTGAGGAAACCCATGCAACTGGAACGACAAAATTTCGACGACACCGCTGTCGTCAAATGCACCACAGATCGTCTCGACGCGGCAAGCTCGATAAAATTCAAAGGGCTGTTTCGTGGATTCACGGATATGACGGGGAGTACAAACACCGGAACCACTCGCTTTATCTTAGAGATGTCCACCGTTCAATTCATGGACAGTAGCGGTCTGGGCGCAGTAGTTTCCGTCTATAAATCCCTTGGAGACAACGTCGCGTTTGACCTCGCCGGGCTGACCCCACCAGTTGAAAGGGTCTTTCGCCTGACCAAAATGGATTCAATTTTCAACATATTCGCATCCGTTGACGATGCGCTTGCGTCCTGAGGAGCCGCTTATGTGTCAAATGCAGCCTCTTGACGCAAATCCCGATATTTGCTGCGCACTTGATCTTGAAATCGGCAGGCTGCACCTTCAGTTTCCCGCGACCGATGATGATGTAAGCCACGCAATGGCCATTCTGCGCCAGTCTCTAAAACAAATGGAACTAGCCATCGAAGATATTGAAAAAGCGGAACTTACTCTGGCCGAAGCCTTGAATAATGTCGTCGAACACGCCGTCTACCCCGATCGAAACTCACAAATTTTTCTGCGTGTGGAACGGGAACAAGACACCTTGATCTGCCTGATCCGAGACAAAGGCCGACCGCTGCCCGGTGCAAAACCCCCAGTTGGAAAATCAGTGGACCCCAATGCCGCGCGCAGCATGCTTCCCGAGGGCGGCTTTGGCTGGATCATGATTCAGCACCTGACCAAAAGCCTGAAATACCGACGTATCAAAGGCGAAAACCATCTGGAATTGGTCATGCCGCTGGCGAGCGGACCGGAGTGTCAGGTGTCTGAGGTTCACGGCCATCCTCCTCCATAAGAGCCGCATCTATCGCAGGATAGCTGCCCGCGCAGAGACTTGGCTTTCGATCTATTTCAACGCGATCCAACTTGGGGTCAGAACCTTAGCAATAGTATCTCATCAAAGAATTTTGCCGAAATCAAAAACTATGCCATTATATCCACTGTGTTTTTACCAATTTGGGGCGTTTGATGTTATTCTCGAAAATTCATTTACAAACTTTGAGCTGTTTATTAGCGTTTAGTTTCATTGCCATCTTCTCTGGCACCGCGATAGCGCAGGAGGGAACGCAGGAACAGATTGTTCCCGACCGCAGGATTGCCATCACCAAGAATATGGATTTTTTTGGGTCTGATCTGCAACCGATCTTTCAGACCACGCTTAGATCCTGCCAGAAAACCTGTCTCAATGACAGCGATTGTCAGGCATTTACCTATAACACCAAGTCATCCGCGTGCTTCCCAAAATCCGCAGTTTCCGAGCTTCGGCCCTTTGCTGGCGCGATCTCGGCGAGGGTTTACAAAACCGACCCAAAGGTTCTTGAAACTCAGGAAGCAAAAGCCAAGTCTTTGGAAATGCTCACCCCGAAATACCTGCGCGAAGCCCGCACGCAGGCGGAAAGTCTGGCGCGAGATTATGTCAGCAATCAATGGAGTGCCGAGCAATTGGTTGAAGCATCCCGCTCCGCACGAGATGACGGTAAATACCTGAGGGCCATGAAACTGATGGGGGCAGCTCTAAGCCTGTCGGACGCGCCTTTTGACTGGGTCGAAATGGCAACGCTTGCACTAAAAGCATCTGAAGCGGTAAGTTCAGACAGACGAAAATTGCAACAAGTTGCCACCTCTGCCGCGATCAACGGATATCTGCGCGACCAAACCAGCGGCGGTCAGGTGAGCGCCTTGAATGTCCTCGCGACCGGGGTCGAGCGGCGCGGGAACGAGCGCACAACAATCGCAATTTTGCGCCTCGCCC
This sequence comes from uncultured Rhodobacter sp., assembly GCA_964413925.1. Taxonomy (GTDB): domain Bacteria; phylum Pseudomonadota; class Alphaproteobacteria; order Rhodobacterales; family Rhodobacteraceae; genus UBA5972. Next base: position 3,153 of record CAYPUW010000059.1, read on the forward strand.
AATCAATCTCGTCCCGGCTTGACACCGAGACGGCACTGACCCGCGCGATCTCGTTGTTCGGCCTGCGCATCACCGACAATACCGTCGACAATAACGCCGCCAGTCCGCGCATCTGCGCCACCTTTTCCGACCCTTTGGTCAAGACCGGCGTTGATTATGGTGACTTTGTTCGCTTGCCGACATCTGGCCTCTCAGTTGAGTCGCGCGGCAACCAGATTTGCGTCTCCGGCGTTCGTCATGGTGAAAAATACCGGCTGACATTTCGCGCGGGACTGCCCGATGCCAGTGGCGAAAAGCTGATAAAGCCAGTCGATATAACGGTCTATGTTCGCGATCGCGACCCCTCGGCCCGGTTTGTTGGGCGCGGATATGTGCTGCCAAAAGGGGCTACCGCCGCGATCCCGATTGTGACCGTCAATCTCAGCAAAGTTGATTTGAAAATCCACCGAATCGGCGACCGAAATCTGGTGCGCTCCATCCAGCAAGGCTATTTCGCAAAACCTCTGTCGTTTTGGGACGAAAAAGACCTGAAAAACTCTATCGGCGAGGAGGTTTGGTCCGGCACCGGCATCGTCAAGCGAGACGTCAATCAAGATGTGACCACCTCGCTACCTATCGGCGACGCCATCGCCAAGTTCGAACCTGGCGTTTACGTGCTGCGCGCACGCGTTCCGGGGGCCGACGTTTACGACAAAAACGCCGCCGCCCAGTGGTTTGTGGTCACCGATTTGGGCTTGGCGACCATGAAGGGAGGCGACGGGTTGCATGTATTCGTACGCTCTCTGAGCACCGCCAAACCGGCCCAAGGGGTGGTCGTGCAACTCGTTGCCAAAAACAATAATATATTGGGCGAAGCGATAACCGATCAGCAAGGATACGCGCGATTTGCGCCCGGCCTGACCAAGGGCAGTGGCGGGGCCGCGCCGGTTCTGGTGACTGTCGCCAAAGGGGATGATTTCTCGTTTCTCAGCCTGAAAGACGGTGCGTTTGATTTGTCGGACCGCGGTGTTGACGGGCGACCCTCGCCGCCGCCGATTGACGTATTTTTGGCGACCGATCGTGGGGCCTACCGCGTTGGTGAAACCGTTTTTACGACTGCATTGGTGCGAAACAGCAAGGCCGAAGCCCTGTCAAATCTGCCCCTGACCGCCATTATCACCCGCCCTGATGGTGTCGAATTCAGCCGCGAGTTTCTCAAGGATCAAGGCGCAGGTGGGCGCGTTTTTGCCGTGAACCTTCCCTCGACCGCCCAGCGGGGAACCTGGACAATCCGGGTTTATGCCGATGTAAATTCGCCTGCTCTCAACAGCCAGAAGTTCCTGGTTGAAGATTTGATACCTGAACGGATTGATTTTGATCTCGCCCTGCAAAAAGGCCCGATCAAGGTCACGGACGTTCCGATTGTGACCGTAAATGCCCGCTATCTATACGGTGCCCCCGGCGCGGGACTGACCATTGAGGCCGAAACACGGGTCAGCCGTGCCAACGGTCTTCAGGGCTATCGCGGGTTCAGATTTGGTCGCAGCGATGATGTATTTCGCAGCCGAATGGAGTTTACCAAGGTTAACGCCAAAACCGATAGCGCAGGCCAAGCCCGGTTTGGTTTGGTGATGCCAAAGCTTGGCAACACATCGCTGCCGCTAAAGATGCGCGCACTGGTCCGCCTGAAAGAAGGTTCCGGCCGCCCAGTTGAGCGTGTGATTGAAACCAACCTCGCACCAAGCGGCACCATATTAGGGATCAAACCCCTGTTTGACGGCGTGGTCCCCGAAGGCGGGGTCGCGGGTTTTGAAACCATCGCAGTCGGGGTCGATCTGACGCGCAAAAACCTGTCCCGTGTCGGTTGGGTCTTAAACAAGGTTAACACGCGTTATCAGTGGTACGAGACCTATGGAAACTGGAAATATGAGGCAGTCACCACGCGCAATCGAGTTGCCAGCGGCGAAATCTCCCTCATGGCCGACGGCATAAACCAGATAGAATCCGCGGTCGATTGGGGACGCTATGAGTTGGTGCTTGAAACCCTTGATGGGCCGTATCTTGCTGCTTCTTATACGTTTTTTGCGGGGTGGTACGCCCCTGCCATCAGCGCCAACACCCCCGACACCCTATCGGTAGGTCTGGATAAGGATATCTATAAAATCGGCGATACCGCGCAGTTGCGACTGGTGCCGCGATATGCCGGAACCGCGCTGGTCACCGTGGTTTCAAACCGCCTGATCGACATGAAAACCGTTAACGTCGTTAAGGGAGAGAACCTGATAAATCTTGACGTGACCGAAGATTGGGGCGCAGGCGCCTATGTCAGCGCCACGGTCATTCGGCCAATGAACACCGATGGCGGCCATAATCCGGCGCGCGCGCTTGGCCTAAGTTGGGCCAAAATCGATCCCGGAAAACACAAACTGGATGTGTCGTTTACAACCGCCGACGAGGTAAGCCCGCGCGGCACCATGCTGGCCTCCTTGCAAGTTAACGGCGTCAAAGCGGGGGAGACGGCCTACGCCACGATTGCTGCGGTCGATGTCGGTATATTGAACCTCACACGCTATAAGTCCCCCGATCCGAACGGCCATTATTTTGGGCAACGCAAACTGGGAATGGAGATCCGCGACGTTTATGGCCGGCTGATTGATGGCTCGCAAGGGACACCGGGCCAAATCCGCTCAGGCGGGGACACACCAAATGCCGATGGCGTGCAAAGCCCGCCGCCGACGGAACAACTGGTGGCGTTTTTCTCCGGCCCAATCACCGTTGGCGCGGATGATCGGGCTGTTGCCGAGTTTGATATGCCGGAGTTTAACGGCTCGGTCCGTCTGATGGCGATTGTGTGGTCAAAAACCGGCGTGGGCCAAGCCAGCAAGGATATTTTGGTGCGCGACCCCGTGGTTTTGACCGCCAGTCTGCCACGCTTTCTGGCACCTTACGACAAAAGTCGCATGTTGCTGGAATTAGCCCATGCCTCTGGTCCAACCGGTGATGTGGCGATCAAAATCAGCGCCAGCGACGGGCTGTTTATTGATACATCAAACCTGCCCGATAAGGTGAATTTGAGCGCACTGCAAAAAGTCTCGCTCTCGGTTCCAATTGAGGCTCCGGCATTTGGCAACCCCGAAATTACCGTGGTGTTGACCACGCCCGGTGGCAAAACCTTGACCAAAACCCTTCTACTGCCTGTACGCGTTAACGACCCCGAAATCTCCCGCACCTCACAGGTCGAGCTTGGCAGTGGTGACACATTCACCCTTAACCGCGATATTTTCACGGGCTATATGCCCGGTACTGGCCGCGCGACCCTTGCGGTTGGCCCGATCGCCCGGTTTGATGCGCCCGGCTTGTTGGCGGCTCTGGATCGGTATCCTTATGGCTGCACCGAGCAGATTACCTCCAAGGCGCTGCCGCTTTTGTACTTTGGACAAGTGGCCAGAACGATGGGGCTTGCACAAAGTCGCAATATTTCCGACCGAATCAATCAGGCAATTACCGAGGTGCTGTCTAACCAGTCGAGCAACGGCGCGTTCGGTTTGTGGCGTCCCGGTTCGGGCGATCTTTGGCTGGATGCCTATGTCAGCGATTTTCTGAGCCGCGCGCGCGCCAAAGGTTATGCCGTTCCAAATCAGGCGTTTCGACTGGCCATGAATAACCTGCGAAACCGCGTTAACTATGCGGGTGATTTTGAATATGCAGGTCAGGATATCGCCTATGCGTTGATGGTTTTGGCGCGCGAGGGAATCGCCAATATCGGTGATATGCGCTATTACGCCGACACCAAGGCCGATAACTTTGCCACCCCTTTGGCTCTGGCACAGCTTGGGTCGGCGCTTGCGTATTATGGCGATCAACGACGCGCGGACGCCATGTTTCGCAAGGCAGGCAAGCGTCTGGACCAACTGAGAGGGCGCTTTGAGCCGCAAGTTTGGCGTACCGATTATGGCACCGATCTGCGCGACACTGCAGCGGTTCTGGCCCTCGCGGTCGAGGCCGGGTCCGAGGTTTTGGACGCCGCCGATCTTGCCCGACGGATATCGCCGTTGCAAACCGTGAACCGCGCGCGATCAACGCAGGAGAACATGTGGTCCCTGATGGCGGCAAACGCGTTGATCGAGGAGACACCCGAGGACGCGTTCTTGGTAAACGGCAAACCGGTGGGTGGCCCAGTGGTTCAGATTATGGATGCTCAAACCGGCAATGATCGCGAGATCGCAATCCTCAATAACTCGGGCAAATCGGCGACCACCGTTTTGACGACATATGGCGTCCCGACCGAACCTGAGCCAGCGGGAGGCAACGGTTATTCCATTGAGCGTACTTATTTCACGCTCGACGGCAAGCCCACAACGCTTGAACAACTAACGCTCAAAAACCCCCGTTTGGTGGTGGTATTGAAAGTGACCCCAGAGCGGTATTTCGAGGCGCGCCTGATGGTGAACGACCCACTTCCTGCGGGCCTTGAGATAGACAATCCAAATCTGCTGAAATCGGGCGACATCAAAGAGTTGGACTGGCTAAACCTGAACGCAAACCCGCAACATACCGAGTTTCGTGCCGACAGGTTCCTTGCGGCGGTTGACTGGTCGAGCAAAAAGCCCTTTCAGCTCGCCTATATGGTTCGGGCGATCTCTCCGGGCACGTTCTATCAACCAGCGGCCAGCGTCGAGGATATGTATCGCCCGCAATTTCGCGCTCGTACCGGCATCGGGCAGGTTAAAATCTCGGTTAAATAGGCGAACATAGCGATCAAAGGATCATCAAAGACGATGAAAAGCCACCACTTGATCTCTGCTGTTTTTGTTGTGGCCGTGCTGGTATTTGCGGGCTTTGCGACCCTTGATCGGTGGGTTGCCCGCACCGTGCTGCCGCCATTGACGCTGGCAACATCCGTCACCGTCGAGGATCGCAACGGCGATTTACTGCGCGCCTACACAGTTGACGGCGGGCGTTGGCGTTTACCCGCGACGACACAAACGGTCGATCCCAAATATCTGCGCTACCTGATCGCCTATGAGGATAAGCGGTTTTACAGCCATCAAGGCGTCGACATTCGCGCAGCCCTTCGCGCCACCCTACAGGCAATCCGCAACGGGCGGATAATTTCTGGCGGCTCAACCTTGACCATGCAGGTCGCCCGTCTGTTAGAGCAGGGCGGCACAGGGCGTTGGGGACCGAAAATTCGACAAATCAGGGTTGCGTTGGCATTGGAACGTAAGCTCTCAAAAGAAGAAATACTCAACCTTTATCTTACCTTAGCCCCATTTGGAGGTAACCTCGAAGGGGTGCGCGCCGCATCGTTATCCTATTTCGGCAAAGAGCCGCGCCGCCTGACACCCGCGCAATCCGCCCTTTTGGTGGCTCTGCCTCAGTCCCCGGAAACCCGTCGACCGGACCGCGCGGCGGTAAATGCTCTCGCCGCTCGAAACCGCATTCTGGTTCGGCTGGCAGGCACCAACACGCTGCCGATGGACGAGGCAATCGCCGCGATGCGTGAAAAAATGCCCCGCATACGCAAGCGTTTCGTCACGCTTGCGCCGCATCTTGCCGATCAGATGGTCTCCCAAAACCCGCTTAGCGGGACGCTCCGGCTAACGCTGGATCGTGACCTGCAAATCGGGTTGGAACATCTGGCGACCAATGCTGTGTTGAAAGAAGCGGACGGCGTGTCGGTGGCGCTTTTGGTGATGGATTATAAAACTGGCGAAATTCTTGCCTCGGTTGGCTCCGCCGGTTTTCTTGATTCTAAGCGGCAGGGCTTTGTCGATATGACAAGGGCCATCCGCTCGCCCGGTTCCACCTTGAAGCCGCTGATTTATGGTTTGGCGTTTGAAGCGGGCATCGCGAACCCCGAAACCCTGATCGAGGATCGCCCAACCGTATTTGGCACCTATGCGCCACAGAATTTTGACAAGCAATATTATGGCACGATCAGCATACGCGACGCCCTGCGGTTCTCGCTGAATGTTCCGGCTGTTTCAGTGCTGAAAGCCGTTGGCCCAGCCAAACTGTTAAGCCGAATGCGCCGCGCCGGGGTCAATCCACAGCTGCCATCGAGCGCGCCGCCGGGCTTGGCGATTGCGCTCGGTGGTGTGGGCGTGAGCTTGCGTGATCTGGTGGTTCTTTATGCTGGGATTGCGCGTGGCGGCACGCCGGTATCCCCCCAAACGCTGATGTTTAGGGCAAAGACGACAACGCTCAAGCCGATCATGTCTCCAGAGGCGGCTTGGCAGGTGAGCGATATTCTGACCGGGGTTGCCGGACCTAGTTTGGCACGCCGGGGCGGTCTTGCCTATAAAACCGGCACATCTTACGGATACCGCGACGCTTGGGCGATCGGATTTGATGGCCAGCATGTGATTGGCGTATGGGTCGGGCGACCGGACGGCGCGGCGGTGCCGGGTATTTTGGGCGCAAAAACTGCCGCTCCCCTTTTGTTTGACGCATTTTCCCGTCTGAAACCAGAACTGACCCCACTTTCGCCCCCGCCGCCATCGACCCTGATTGTTGCAAATGCCGATCTTCCCCAGCCACTCAGGCGCTTTTTGGGCGTGAATACCGTGTTTGGCACGGCACGAAGCTCCCCTGAAATTGCGTTTCCGCCGGATGGTGCGCGAATTGATTTGGGTCTTGCCCGGTCAGATCGCCAGCCCTTGGTGCTAAAAGTCAGAAACGGCGTTCCGCCTTTTACTTGGATCGCGGATGGTGCGCCCGTTGCCATCGCCACGCGTGGACGGCAGGTTGAGTTTGCACCGGACGGGCCGGGATTTCTGAGTATTTCAGTTATTGATGCCAACGGAAATTCCCAACGCGCGACCGTCGAGATACGTTGAGGCTATGTGGCCACGATCTTCCATCGGTTGGAGTTATTCGCTCCAACTATTCTGGCTCGAACAACTTTCCAAGCATGATCTCAAGGGAGTCAGTAAATATCGCCTGTTGAGCCGGGGTGAGACAGTGGATGATTTCCTCTTGAAATACTTGGCTCATCGGGGTGATTTGA
>CAYPUW010000060.1:0-10065 GCA_964413925.1 uncultured Rhodobacter sp.
ATAAAACCATCAACGACCATTATATTTTCGTCGGCCAACACCGAACATGTCGCATAGGCTAAACTGCCCCCCTTAGACACCAGTTCAGAAGCTGCGTGAATAATCTCGGACTGGATAATCGTCAGTTGATCGAGCCTCTCCGGCGTTAAATCCCACTTGCTTGCCGGTGCACGCCGCCACGCACCGGAACCCGAGCAAGGCACATCGCAAAACACCAGATCATAGGGGGCATTGCTTGCCGGTTTACCCGCGTCAAGGCAGGTAATTTCGACCCCGGCCCGACCGGCCCGAGCGCCAATATCGGCCATCCTTGCACCATTAATATCATGGGCAAAAACCTCGGCGTCGCTGCTTGCCGCCATCGCCAACGCCTTACCCCCACCCCCGGCGCAATAGTCCAGAATTCGGCCCTGCTGTGGCAGGTCCAACCTCGCCACCACCGCCTGTGAGGCCGCGTCTTGCAGCTCGATCAGACCGGATTTATATGCGTCGCTTTGCGATATTCTTCGTGCATTTTCAATGACTTCCAACGCGTACGGTGCCAGAGAGCAAGGCTTGGCGATAATCTCATCGCGCATAAGCACCTCAATGGCGTGCGCGGTCGAGGATTTGCGGGCATTGACGCGCACGAAACTGCTGGCGCGAGTACGTCCAAGGCTCATCGCATGCTCAAAATCGGCACCCAACGAGGTGCGCAGGCGCGTATCAAGCCATGACGGATAATCAAGCCGAACCGGATCGGGCCAATTCTTGGGCGAAGACGTATATGCGGCCTCGGCGGTGCTCAACTCGTCCGGGGCATATTTCGCGCCGCTAAACAACGTTTCAACCGCCGCATTTTCCAGCCGGAGATGGCCCAAAATCAACCCACGCCCAGTTTCTGCGCCCCCTGCCGCAGCACAGGATTGTTTTTTGCGCAGCACATCGAACACCAGATCACGGATGGCAACGCGGTCCTTGGAACCCGCATATCGATGCTGCCGCGCCCAGCGGGTCAGGGTTTTTTCCGCAGGCTCGCCAGATGTGATCACATCAAGGATTTCAATACCGGCGGACAATCGTGCAGAAGGGGTCATCTGGAGCTTTCTAATATGTGATCACAAAACACAACATTAACAACGGCCTCTATCCTTATGTTATTGAAGCCTTATTACATCATAAATCGAAAGCCCCAAAAACACCCAAGCCAGCGCCAGAAACACAATCCCCGCCAAGAAAACCTTGAACCGCTTGACCACATTGTTAGAGCGAACATGGATAAAACGATGCATAAACCGTGTCGCCACATAGCCCACGCAAGCCAGCGCGAACGGCATGGAGGACGCATCAAACACCGCCGCAAACACCACCGCCATATAAAGCAGAACCGGAAATTCAAACTGGTTGGCCAGATTGTTGGAGTATTTGCGCGCCTCATCAGGGTACGCGCCAGTATCAATGGCGATATCGGCCAGCCGCAGATGATGCTCTTTAATCGAGCGCACGCGCACAAACGCCATGCGGATCACCGCATAAAACGTCAGGCCTGCCTGCAAAAATACCATCGCGATAGCGATTTGCAGATCAATCGGCATATAATCCATAAAGCTTTCCTTTTGGTTAAAGCCCAAGCCCCTCGCGAGTATTTAGCTCCAAAACAGTTCAACTGGCCCGATAATTCGGGCTTTCGCGGGTGATTTGCACATCATGCACATGGCTCTCGCTCAGGCCAGCCCCCGTGATACGCACAAATTTGCACCGACTGCGCATATCCTCAATGGTCGCACTTCCGGTATAGCCCATCGCTGCGCGCAAACCGCCAACCAGTTGGTGAATAACCGCGCCAGCCGTCCCTTTATAAGGCACCTGCCCCTCGATCCCCTCAGGCACCAGCTTCTCGATGCTGGCCTCTTTTTGGAAATACCGATCAGCAGAGCCACGCGCCATCGCGCCGACGCTGCCCATGCCGCGAAACGCCTTAAAACTGCGGCCCTGATACAAAATCACCTCGCCGGGGCTCTCATCAGTTCCCGCCAGCATAGAGCCAAGCATCGCACAACTCGCCCCGGCAGCAATCGCCTTGGCAAAATCACCGGAATATTTAATCCCGCCATCAGCTATCACCGGAACGCCGGATTTTGCCCCCTCGCCCGCACAGTCCATAATCGCCGTCAATTGCGGCACGCCAACCCCGGCCACAATCCGCGTGGTACAGATAGAACCCGGCCCGATCCCCACCTTGACCGCGTCAGCCCCCGCATCAATCAGCGCGCGCGTCGCCTCGGCAGTGGCCACATTACCCGCCACCACCTGCACCTCATTTGAGAGTTTCTTGATCCGCTCAACCGCTTGAGCCACCAAAATTGAATGCCCGTGCGCTGTGTCAATCACGATCAGATCGACACCCGCATCTATCAGCGCTTGGGAGCGTTCAAACCCGCTATCGCCCACCGTGGTCGCGGCGGCAACCCGCAATCGACCAAGCGCGTCCTTGGTTGCATGCGGGTTCAAAACCGCCTGCTCAATATCCTTAATGGTCAAAAGGCCCGTCAGCTTATGATCCTGATCGACCACCAACAGCTTTTCAATACGGCGCGCCTCCATCAGGCTTTTGGCCTCTTTCAGATCCGCAGGTTCACGCAGCATCGCCAGATCATTTGACGTCATCATCACCCGCACCGGCGTTTTATCGTCGGTGGCAAAGCGCATATCGCGATTGGTCACGATCCCGAGCACCCTCCCGTCGCCATCAACCACCGGAAAGCCAGTAATCCGGTAACGCGCCTGAAGCGCCTTAGCATCGGCCAGCGTCTGATCAGGCCTGAGCGTAATCGGCGCATAGACCACCCCGCTCTCAAACCGTTTGACCCGACGAACTTGCCGCGCCTGCTCGTCAACATCAAGATTGCGGTGCAAAACCCCCATGCCGCCAGCCTGCGCCATGGCGATCGCCATGTCCTGCTCGGTCACCGTATCCATCGCCGAACTGAGCAGCGGAATGTTAAGCGCGATGGATTTTGTCACATGGGTTGCGGTGTTTGCATCACCCGGCAGCACGCTGGACGCACCGGGAACAAGTAGAACATCATCAAAGGTCAAAGCCTCACGAATTTCCATTGGGGGACTCCAAAAATGGGGATCGCTATTGGCCCGTCTCTATTTCACGCCCTCGCCCGATTGAAAAGCCATAAAGACATCTCAAGCTCGCGCAGCACCGCTAAATTTCGACAATTCACCTTTGGCAAACGACATTACCGATTTGTAAACGATATAGAGGATCAACGGTGTGCCGATTGCCAAGCCCGACAACAAACCAACCCGCGCCACCAGCCCTTCACCATGTTGCAGCGCAAGCACCTGCAAATTGGTAAATGTGGCAATGGGAAAAGTAAACGCGGCCCAGTAAGGCGTCCAGCCATTTCCGGCCAGCCAACGCGCCAGCACAACAAACGTCAGCGCCAGCCCCACTGCAAGCCAGTAAAACGCGTGAAACGCCAATGGCATCTCCAGCAGATTAAACGCAATTGCCATCAGGCTGGTCGCCGCCAGCGAGATCGCCAATGATGGGCGCAATGGCACTGGCGGACGCGCGAATAACAGCCGTCGCCCATAGCCAATGGAGATCACAAACCAAGCCACAAGCGCGAACATCACCAGCCAAAAGCTCGCCGTTCTGAACCCCAGCGGCACACCGGCAATCGGCGCGATCACCGGCCCGACAAACGACAGATACTGAAACGGAGAAAAGCGGCGCTCCACCGCCGGACTTTTGATCAAGGTCGCGGCGCTCAGCAAGATGGTTATGAGCTGCAAAACGACCCCGGCCCACCAAACCTCGGGCACCGAAACATTAAACGGCAGCAGCGCCGCTGTCAGCAGCATCAAGGACATAGGAATAGTCGCAATTCCGCCGCGCCCAGGAGCTGAGGACATATCCTCCCAAACCACTTTCGCACGCCGCACCATTTTGGCCACATACATCGCCAGAAAAAACACCAAAAATGCCGTGGACAGCCCCAGCAGCAAGTCGCCAATTTCCGGCGGGACATCCAACACCGCCGCCGCCCCGCGCCACGCATGGGCCAGACCCATGAACCCTAAACTGACTGGAAATATCACCGGCGGAGTTCGCCGCCACAATTGCTTGGTGCTTCGCATTTTTCTTCCCGAATGTTCTTTTTGGACTTTTTCCCCACTCTAAACATTGCTTTTATCTGCTGTCACCCGCAAAATCCGCCTCAAATTTGCGAGCACATTGCCATAAGGAATGCCATGAACAATCACGGATATGAACAAGGCCGGTTGAACCTGCCATTTGTTGGGATCGCCACATTCGCCAAAAAGCCCTATGTGGCCGATTGGGACCGGATCAATGCCGATGTGGCAATTCTCGGCGCGCCGTTTGACGCGGGCACCCAATATCGGGCCGGTGCGCGGTTCGGTCCGCGTGGTGTGCGCGAGGCTTCGACCCTGTTTTCCTTTGGCCATGCCGGCGCTTATGACCACGAGGATGACGCGACTTATCTTGGCGGTGACGTGCGCATCATCGACATGGGGGACGCCGATATTATCCATACCGACACCGCCACGTCGCACGCAAATATCGAGTTGGGGGTGCGCAAAGCACTGGCTGCGAACGCTCTGCCTGTGGTGATCGGCGGCGATCATTCCATCAACATTCCTTGCGTGAATGCCTTTGACGATCAAGGGCCGATCCATATCGTGCAGATCGACGCTCATCTGGATTTTGTCGATATTCGTCATGGGGTTAGATATGGTCACGGCAACCCTCTGCGCCGTGCCGCCGAGAAGGATTATGTCACCGGACAGTTGCAGCTCGGTATTCGAAACGTGTCTTCAACCGCCAAGAGCGGTTATGAGGACGCGCGCGAAATGGGTTCTGATATTCTCAGCGTCAGACAGGTGCGCGCATTGGGAGCAGAGGCAGTGGTGGCCCGTCTGCCCAAAGACGCCCGCCTCTATATCACCCTTGATATTGACGCGTTTTGCCCGTCAATCGCGCCGGGAACAGGGACGCCCTCGCATGGGGGATTTCTGTATTATGACGTGCTGGAAATCTTGCAGGAAATGGCCAAAACCCACGAGATCGTTGGCATTGATCTGGTCGAAGTTGCACCCGATTATGACCAAAGCGGCATCACCTCAATTCTGGCGGCACAGGTTTTGATGAATTTTCTCGGCTTCATTTTCCACGCCAAAGCGCAAAAATAGCGGTGGAGAAAAACCCGTGGATCATCGCAGCTTTCTCAAATCCCTACCGGCAAAAACCCGCAAATCTCTGGTCAAAAAATCTGACCGGATCGGTGGGTTTCACTTGCTGATTCACTGGGGGTTAATATTGGTTAACGGTGGGTTAATCGCCCTGAAAATTCCCTACTGGTCTCTGCTCATTCCGCTTCAAAGCCTGTTGGTGATATTCACATTTGCAACATTACACGAGACTATCCACAGAACCGCTTTTCGCTCGGTCTGGGTGAACGAGTTGGTCGGACGGATGGCGGGGCTGTTGGTCGGGGTGCCATTTTTATGGTTTCGCTATTACCATTTCACCCATCATAAATACACCAATGATCAAGCTCGCGACCCGGAACTGGCCGCAGGCGGAAGACCCAAAAACACGTTTTCCTATCTTTGGCAGATCAGCGGATTGCCCGCGTGGTACGGGCAGATCAAAATATTACTCGCAGTCGGGTTACGCGCAAAATTTGAACAGTTTATACCGGAAAAATCGCAATTACGCGTTCGCCTTGAGATTATATTTATGCTGACAATATATATAGTTGTACTCGTTTATTCATTCACTACATCAACTATACTCCTAACCGTCTGGATCTTGCCTGCAATCCTCGGCCAGCCATTGTTGCGGCTGTTTTTACTGGCCGAACATGGAGGGTGCGCAAACGTGAGCGACATGTTTGTCAACTCGCGCACCATCTACACCAATCGGCTCCTGCGGTTTTTGTCTTGGAACATGCCCTACCACGCCGCCCATCATGCCTATCCGAGCGTACCATTTCACGCCTTACCCCGTCTTAACCAAATGTTAAGACGGCACCTCAAGACCACATCCGATGGATATTTGGCCTTTCATAAGGAGTACATATCCAACATCAGGCGCTAAACCTGCCAAAATTGCCAGCGTGGTTATCTTGCAAGAAAAGTGAACACTCGACGAACGAGCCGACACATGCGCAAAACGTACGAAACGTACAAATTGACGTCGATTTTGTACAAAACGTACAAAATGGATTTCAGCCCAGCGACCCGGCCTGATCATCGCCACCATCGCGCCCATTTTCGCACCCGTCACCCGTCACCCTCAGCCTCAGCCTCAGCCTGCCCGCGAAAGCCGGTGGCGACCACAAATTTCTCGCTTGAATCCGCGCGACTGGCTGGTGGCTTCACATGGGCGACCTTGGTGAAATTCTGCTTCAGCAGCTTTTGCAAATCCCCCTCGGCCCCGCCCGCCAGCACCTTGGCAACGAAGGTGCCACCCTCGTCAAGCACATCAAACGCAAACCACGCCGCCGCTTCGCACAGCGCCATGATGCGCAAATGATCGGTCTGTTTGTGGCCCGAGGCCGAGGCGGCCATGTCGGACATCACCACATCGGCCTTGCCGCCAAGCCAGAGCTTGACCTGCGCATCGGCGTCGTCCTCCATGAAATCGAGCAGATGGATTTCCGCACCGGGAATATCCTCGACCTCTTGCAGATCGATCCCCAAAACCCGACCGATGCGTTTTGATTTTCGCGTCCCCAGCGCATTGACCCGCTCGGTCGCAATCTGACACCAACCACCGGGCGCACAGCCCAGATCGACAATGCGCGCGCCGGGCACCAGAAAGCGGAACTTGTCGTCCAGCTCGGAGATTTTATAGGCCGCGCGACCGCGATAACCCTCTTTATTGGCGCGCAGAACATACGGGTCATTGAGCTGGCGTTGCAGCCACAGCGTCGAGCTGAGCTTGCGGCCCTTGGCGGTTTTGACCCGCACTCGCAGATCGCGCCGCCCCCGTCCCGAGGTGTTTCCAGATTTTGCCATTCTCTAAACCAGCCCGTCTTCTAATACGCCATCCGCACTCATCAGCGCGAAAAGCAGCCCCTCGCGCAAGCCCCGATCAGCGACGCTAAGACGGTCGGTGGGCCAAATGCGAATGAGGGTTTGCAAAATTGCCACCCCCGACAGGATCAGCGCATGACGATCCGCCCCGATGCGCACGTCGCGACGTCGCCCCTCTGGTCCCATCTCCAGATATTGTTTGATCACGGCGTCAACTTGCGCGGTAGACATGCGCAAACCGTCAACCTTGTTGCGGTCATAGCGGCGCAGATCAAGATGCGAAGCGGCGACCGTGGTGACCGTGCCCGAGGTTCCGATCATCTGGAAATTCTGCCCCAATTGTGGCCAACCGACATTTTGATAGGGGGCGAACTCGGCCATCTTTTCCTCGAAATGACACGACATCAGGGCGAAACGCGGCCCGTCCTCGCGCACATCGGCGAACTGGTCTTTAAGCGTGGCCACCCCGAGCGGGATCGAAATCCAGTCGATAACTTTGGCACCCGGAAAGGGGCTGGCGTTGGAGGCACACTCAAACCCGCTATGCAGACGCATGATGGCGCGCGAGCGATCAGGTGGCGCAACTTTGGAAAGGTCAATCCACACCAGCTCGGTCGAGCCACCGCCGATATCGACCACCAGCAACTGCTCGGTCTTGCGCGACACCAGCGGCGCGCAGCTTATCACGGCCAAGCGCGCCTCTTCTTCGGGGCGGATAATCTCCAGCTCAAGCCCGGTTTCACGAATAATCCGGCGCATAAAATCCGGGCCGTTACTGGCGCGCCGACATGCCTCGGTCGCAACCAAGCGCATCCGTTTGACCTTGTGGTGGTCAAGCTTCTTGCGGCAGATTCGCAAGGCGGCGATGGTGCGATCAATACTGGCGCGCGACAGGCTGCCGTGACGCGCCAACCCCCGGCCAAGCTGCACCGATTTGGCAAAGCTGTCGATGACGTGAAACTGGCTGCCATTAGGCTGCGCGACCAGCATCCGGCACGAGTTCGTGCCAAGATCAAGCGCTGCGTAAAGCGCCTCGGGGTCGGGTCGCGGGGCCTCTGCCTGCTCGACCGGGATCGGGAGCGGCGTGGCACCGTCATTGTGTATGGCCGTCATGAAAACAGGCCTCCGTTAGGTGTTAAAAAAACCGTAACGCGCCGGGGAGTTGGGCGCAAGATGCCGCAAATGCAACCTGGCAACTCGCGCAAGGTCGCGTTCCTTTCGCACCACGTCGAAATTCGCCCACTGGCGCGGCAATATGGGGCATAAAAGGCCAATAAGTCATGAAAAGGGAATCGGCACATGCCTGACGTTACCATTGTTTACTGGCGCGATATTCCGGCGCAGGTCATTGTTGGCAAGGGGCGACGGGCGGCCAAGGTGCAACTGCCCGAGCGGTTTGAGCAGGCGATTGATCGCTGCGCCATGAAGGTGGGGGCCAAGGACGCCGACGCTTATTTAGAGGACTGGCGCAAAGCGGCCCCGTTTAGCGAGGACGGCGAGGCGGAGGCGATTGCGGCGGCGCAAGCGGCGCGGCTTGACGCGGAATACGACGTGGCGCGCATCAAAGCGTTGATTGCCGATGATGGGCATGAGAAAACCGATGGCTAACGCCTCCACCCCCTTGAAAGGGCATTGAAATGGCATTGTTTGGAACCAATAGGAAGCTCGCTTCAGTCGCTCCCGCGAACCCGGAGTTGGAGAGCTTTTTAGAGAATTATTCGATCGAGGTTATGCCCCGCACCGCCGCCAAGATCGACGATTTTCGCACGCTGCTGCCCACGCATACCCGCGTTTATGTCGCCCATCTCGAAGGCACGCCGATTGATGATATGGTGGCGACAGCCAAGCGTCTGAGCGATGAGGGCTTTGACGTGATGCCACATTTCCCTGCACGTATTATCAAGGATAAACAAGATCTTAGCGAGTGGATCAAGCGCTATCAAGGCGAAGCAGGCGTGCGGCAGGCCTTGTTGTTGGCGGGTGGTTTGAACAAGCCGCTCGGCGCGTTTCACTCGTCAATCCAACTGATCGAGACCGGCCTGTTTGATGCCGCCGGTTTCACCGATTTGCATGTTGCCGGCCACCCCGAGGGCAATAAGGACATCGACCCGGATGGCTCTCGGCACGAGGTTGATGCGGCACTTTCATGGAAGCAGGCGTATGGCGAGCGCACGGATGCCAAAATGGCCTTGGTGACGCAATTTTGTTTCGAGGCTGGCCCGGTGATCGAATGGGTCGACGGGCTTAAGGCGCAAGGCATTGATATTCCTGTACATATCGGCATCGCTGGCCCGGCCAAACTGCAAACCATGATCAAGTTTTCCATCGCCTGCGGCGTCGGCGCCTCTTTAAGAGTGTTGCAAAGACGGGCTAAGGACGTGACCAAACTGTTGCTGCCGTTCGAGCCGACCTCGATCCTGACCGATTTGGCGGCCCACAAGGCGGCCAACCCCGCGTTCAATATCGAGCGCGTGCATTTCTTTCCGCTGGGCGGGATCAAGACCAACGCTGCCTGGGCCATGGAGCATGGCGGAAATTCGGCCAATCCGGCCATGAAATCTTAAGGAAATCTTCAGATGACCCGCACTATAGTAGAATCACAAACCAAAACCGCCATCATCGGGTTTGATCAACCGTTTTGCGTGATCGGCGAGCGGATCAATCCCACGGGGCGTAAGCTGTTGGCGGCAGAGCTTGAGGCCGGGAATTTTTCCACCGTCGAAAAGGACGCGCTGGCACAGGTGGCGTGTGGGGCAACCATGCTCGATATCAATGCAGGCGTGGTCTATAATTCCAACCCCAACCCAAACGAGACCGAGCCGCCTTTGATGACCAAGGTGATCGAAATGGTGCAGGCGCTGGTGGATATTCCGCTTTGCATCGACAGCTCGGTTCCCGCAGCGCTCGAGGCGGGGTTGAAGGTTTGCAAGGGGCGACCGCTGTTAAACTCGGTCACCGGCGAAGAGGATCGGCTGGAGGCGATTTTACCTTTGGTCAAGAAAT
>CAYPUW010000061.1:0-10028 GCA_964413925.1 uncultured Rhodobacter sp.
GTTTGCTATTCGCGCAGGGCTGCCAGTTTGTTAAAGGCGTGGTGGCCATGGATGGCTTGCCGGAGGCTGACCGGATTGAGGTTTGCTTTGCCGGCCGGTCTAACGTGGGTAAATCATCGCTTATCAATGGGTTGACAGGGCAAAAGAGCCTCGCGCGCTCGTCCAACACGCCGGGTCGCACGCAGGAAATTAACTTTTTCACCATCGGTACGACCCATTTTCTGGTCGATTTACCCGGCTATGGATATGCCCAAGCGCCGGTTCAGGTGGTCGAAAAATGGCAGCGTTTGATGAAATCCTATCTGTCAGGTCGGGTCAATCTACGCCGGATTTTCCTGCTGATAGACGCACGCCACGGCCCCAAATCCGTGGATGACGAGATCATGTCGCTACTGGATAAATGCGCGGTAACCTTTCAGGCTGTGCTGACCAAAATCGACAAGATCAAGGATGCCGAGCGCCAAGCCGTGATCGACAAAACTCGACTGGCGCTGAGCAAACATCCGGCGGCCTATCCCGAGATTGTGCTGACTTCGGCTGAGAAAAAGCTCGGGTTGGAAACCCTGCGCTCGGTCATTCGCGCGATCACTTAGGCGCGGCGGGCATCGGGTCTTGGCAAAGGCTCAAGCTGCGCGTTAAGGTTCGCCCGACAATAAAATGAGGCCGGGACATTGGAAAAACGCAACGCTGTAAAACGCGACTGGATCGCGACTGCCCGCACGCTGAGCGAGGCTCTGCCCTATTTACAACGCTATGACGGTGCAATCGTGGTGGTGAAATTCGGCGGTCACGCTATGGGCGATGATGCGGCGATGAACGATTTCGCGCGCGATATTGTACTGATGAAACAGGTTAACGTGAACCCGGTGATCGTACATGGCGGTGGGCCAATGATTAACGAGATGCTGGAGCGGCTGGATATAAAATCCGAGTTTGTGAACGGCAAACGGGTCAGTGACGCCGCGACCGTGGAAGTGGTTGAGATGGTGCTGTCGGGGCGGATCAACAAGCGGATCGTGCAGGCAATCAACGCGCAAGGTGGTAAGGCGGTGGGGCTGTCGGGCAAGGACTCTAACCTGATGATCTGTCGCCAAAGCGCGCCTGAGCTTGGCTTTGTCGGTGAACCAAAAGAGGTTAATCCGCGCGTGCTGACCGAGCTTGCCAGCTCCGGCTATATCCCCGTGGTCGCCCCGCTTGGCACGGGTGAAAATGGTGAGACATATAACGTGAACGGTGACACGGCGGCGGGGGCGATTGCGGCGGCGTTGAAGGCGGATCGCCTGCTTTTGTTGACCGACGTTGAGGGGGTCAAGGATGCCAACGGGGCGATTTTGACCGAGATCACGCCGGATCAGGTCTCCAAACTGACCGATGATGGGGTGATCAGCGGCGGGATGATTCCCAAGACAGAGACCGCGCTGGCAGCGATCCGTGGCGGGGTTCGCGCGGTGGTGATTTTGGACGGGCGCGCGCCTAATGCCACGTTGCTTGAACTGTTTACCGAGCATGGCGCGGGCAGCCTGATCCGTGCGAGCTGACACCGTGCGCCTTGGTCGCACTTGTTTTTGACGGCCAACAATACCAATTTGTCTCTCATGGAAAATGAAGTTCTCATCCGCCTCTCGGCCTTTCTCGGCCTGTTCGTAATTTTTGCGTTAATCGAAACAATTGCACCACGCAAGGCGCGAAGGCAGACCCGACCCGGCCGCTGGTTTACCAATCTCGGGCTGGTGGTGATCAACAGTCTGACCGTGCGCGCGATGGCGGTGGTGCTGCCGTTTGTTGCGGTCGGGGCGGCGGTTGATGCGGCGCAAAACGGCTGGGGGCTGTTCAATATGACGAACTGGCCCGTGTGGCTGGAGGTCACGCTTGCGATTGTCATTCTGGATTTCGCCATTTGGCTACAGCATCTTTTGACCCATAAAATCCCCATTCTGTGGCGGCTTCACCGGGTGCATCATGCGGATCGCGACATTGATGTGACCACCGCGCTTAGGTTTCATCCGTTGGAAATCGCGCTGTCGATGCTGCTCAAAATCGGGCTGGTTTATCTGCTTGGTCCAGCAGCGCTGGCGGTGATTTTGTTTGAGATCATCCTGAATGGCACTGCCATGTTCAACCACGCCAATATGCGCCTGCCGTTGTGGCTGGATCGCTGGGTGCGGCTGGTTTTGGTGACGCCGGACATGCACCGGGTGCATCATTCGGTGCGACGCAGCGAGCACGATTCCAATTACGGCTTTTCGCTGGCGATCTGGGATCGGATTTTTCGCACTTATGTGGACCAACCCGAAGGCGGTCACGACAAAATGACCATCGGGTTGGAGTGGCAGGACAAGCGGCCCGCCCGTATCGGCTGGGTGCTGGCGCTGCCGTTTTTTCGCAAGTGAGTTTTTACGATATTCAAGACGCGGCGGCGGCGCGCCAGCTTGATGTCGTGGGCGCGTTTCATCCAGGCGAGTACGATCTTGCGCCTGTTGGATGCGCGACCTTGGTTCTGCTCGGCCCGAAAGAGCCGGGGTTTTGGGCGGCAATTACGAGCGATCCCGAGGCGGGTGGTCCTGATCCGGTTGACCGCTGGTCGCGCCGGGTTATTGACGCGCTGGCCACGAAATTAGGTGCTCGGGCGTTGTTTCCATTTGGTGGCCCGCCCTATCAACCTTTTGTTAAATGGGCGCTGGCCTCAAAGCGGGTTTGGCAATCGCCTGTGAGTTTATTGGTCCATGACACGGCCGGCTTGTTTGTTTCTTTTCGCGGGGCATTGGCGTTTGATCGGTGGCTGGAACTGCCTGATATCAAGGGGCGCTCACCTTGTGAAAGTTGCGTGGGCAAGCCTTGTCTGCGCGCATGTCCGCCGCGTGCGTTAACCAATCAAGGCTATGATCTAAAGGCGTGTCACGCTTTTCTGGACCTGCCCGCCGGTCGCTCTTGTCTTGACGCGGGTTGCCATGTACGCAAGTCTTGTCCGGTCAGCCAGACCTATGGCAGGCAGGACCAACAATCGGCGCATCACATGCGTTATTTTCATAAAAAGGCTGCTTCATGAAACGACTTATCCTTATGCGCCACGCAAAATCCAGTTGGGAAAGCTCCGATGTTGGCGACAAGGATCGACCGTTGAACCAGCGCGGGATAGAAGCCGCGGCAAAGCTTGGCACTTGGCTGGCAGAGCATGGCCACCAGCCCGATCAGGTGCTGTCATCAAGTGCGGCGCGCTGCCGTCAAACTTGGGACGGGATTGGCGAGGGGTTGGACGCGGTTAAGGATGTGTCGTTCATCGACTTTCTTTACCTAGCCTCGTCGCCGGAGTTGTTGGATACGCTAAAATCAGCCTCTGGCAAAACAGTTTTGATCGTCGCCCATATGCCCGGAGTTGGCGATTTCGTGCGCGATATGCGCCGTGATCCGCCGCCGATGCATGACATGTTCAAGAAATATCCCACGGGTGCCGCAACGGTTCTGGAGTTTAGGACCGACGACTGGGATGACGTGCAACCCGGCACTGGCGTGTTCGTCGATTACATCACACCGCGCGATATTTAGCACCTTTCCAGACAGCCGAAACGAAACAATCCGCGAAGGGCGCCCCTTTCGCGGATTGTGTTTTTTCATAACCTTCAAGGCCGGATTTAGTGGCCGAGAATTTGGCTGAGGAACAGTTTGGTGCGGTCGCTCTTTGGATTGTTAAAGAACTCCTCCGGCTCGTTTTGCTCAACGATCTGGCCTGCATCCATAAAGATCACCCGGTTGGCCACCTGACGCGCGAAACCCATCTCGTGGGTCACAACGATCATGGTCATGCCCTCTTGGGCAAGCTCGATCATGGTGTCGAGAACCTCTTTGATCATCTCGGGATCGAGCGCGGATGTCGGCTCGTCAAACAGCATGATGCGCGGCTGCATGCACAAGGAACGCGCAATCGCCACTCGCTGTTGCTGACCACCAGAAAGCTGACCGGGGAATTTGTCGGCCTGCTCGGGGATTTTGACCTTGGTGAGGTAATGCATCGCAATTTCCTCGGCCTCTTTTTTGGGCGTTTTACGCACCCAGATCGGGGCCAAGGTACAGTTGTCAAGGATCGACAAATGCGGGAACAGGTTGAAATGCTGAAAGAGCATGCCAACCTCCGAGCGGATTTTGTCGATGTTCTTGAGGTCGGAGGACAGCTCTGTGCCGTCAACCGAGATATGGCCGTCCTGATGCTCCTCTAGCGCGTTGATACAACGGATCAGGGTCGATTTACCCGAGCCTGACGGCCCACAAACCACGATCCGCTCGCCGCGTTGAACAGTGAGGTTGATGTCACGCAGAACGTGAAACGCACCGTACCATTTGTTCATGTTGGTGATCTGGATGGCGACCTCGTCGGACACCTTCATTTGCGAGCGATCAATCTCGCTTTCTACTGCTGTAGACATTTATTTTACTCCCTAATTAGTGTCCGGTCTGAAGCTTGCGCTCCAGATACATCGAATAGCGGCTCATGGAAAAACAGAAGATGAAGAACATCAGCGCGATGAAGCCATAAAGCTCCCACACGATGCCGTTCCATGCGGCGTTGGCGCGAATGGCGTTTGTCAGGCCAAGCGGATCCATCAAGCCAATGATCGACACCAGTGTCGTATCTTTGAACAGGCCGATGAAAATACCAACGATCGACGGGATCGATATCTTGAGCGCCTGTGGCATAATGATCAGGCGCATGGACTTCCAATAATCCATACCGAGCGCATTGGCCGCCTCGTATTGACCACGCGGCAAGGCGGCAAGCCCGCCCCGGATCACCTCGGCCATATAGGCGCTTGAGAACAGTGTCACCATGATCATAACCCGCAGCACGATGTCAAAAGTCGTCCCCGGCGGCAGGAAGTAATTGAGCAGGGTTGACGCCACAAACAACAGCGTAATCAGGGGAACGCCCCGGATAAACTCGATGAATCCAATACAGATGGAGCGGACCACGAACAAATCAGAGCGACGCCCGAGTGCCAGCAAGACCCCAAGCGGCAGCGACAGAACGATGCCGGTCACCCCGATCACGATCGACAGCAAGAAGCCGCCAAACCGTGCGCTTTCTACCGGCGCAAGGCCAACGGGAACGATTTCGTGCAGCCCATACGCCACCGGCCCGGCCAAGAATAGCCACCACAGAACCGGCAAAAGAATGGCCGCAACCACCGCCCCTAACGACCCGATCACCTTACCAAGCAAGGTTGCCGCATAATAGGCAATGACGAAACCAAGCAAGATAGTGATCGGCAACCAAAGGGTTCCGCCCCACAAAAGGAAGAAGGCGATGAACGGGTAAAGCCCCGAAAAGATCAGCATTTTGCGCGGCAGACCTTCAAACAATACCGGCCCAATCGCGACCAGCATCAATATCAGTGCCAAAATTGGCCGCCAGTATGACTCTGCCGGATAAAATCCGAACAACAACTGATGGTAGCGTTCGCGAATAACCGCCCAACAAGCGCCAGTAGCGTCGGCGCCGTAAGCTTCGCGAATTGCGGCGCGACACCCTTTAAGAGAGTCGGCGCTGAAGCTGGAGAAAACAATCCACGGCAAGGTCGCCGCCAGCAATGAATAGATAAACCAGATCGCCAGCAGGGTCAGGATCGAGTTGGTGACGCTGGAGAACAGGTTCTCGCGCGCCCAGCGGATCGGCCCGACCTGCGAGGTAGGCGGGGCCATTTCTTCGAGCATTTTGGTGCGGACATAGGATACGTCACTCATTTCTACCGCTCCTTCAATTTAATTGAACTATTATACCAGTTCATCACCATCGACACCGACAGCGAAATGGTCAGATAGACGCCCATCAGCAACAGAAGCGATTCCATCTCGCGCCCGGTCTGATTGAGGGTGATGCCACCAAGGGTTCCGGTCACATCCATATAGCCAACCGCAATCGCCAGTGACGAGTTCTTGGTCAGGTTGAGATATTGCGAAATCATCGGCGGGATAATCACCCGCAGGGCTTGGGGCAAGACCACCAATTGCATAGTACGTCCCGGACGCAGACCCAGCGCAAACGCGGCCTCGGTCTGGCCTTTTGACACCGATTGAACCCCGGCCCGCACCGCCTCGGCGATATAGGTGGCGGTGTAAAACGACAACGCCAGCCACAATGCGATCAACGAGTTTCGAAGGTGGAATCCGCCGGTAAAGTTAAACCCTTTAAGAACCGGATAGCTGAGGCTGATCGGTTGCCCGGAAAGGTAAAACACGATCACTGATGGGACCACGAAGATTGCAAGCTTGATCCAGAAGGTGGGCAGGATCTCGCCAGAATTCTCCTGACGCTTTCTGGCCCAACGGCCAAAGAACCAGATGCCGACCAGCGACAACAGGAATATGATCACAACGATGCTGGAACCCGGATTGAAAATCGGCTTGGGAATGTAAAACCCGCGATTGGTAAACGCCACCGAATTGTCAAGATACATGGTTGCCGTAGCATTGGCACCGCGAAAAGCGCTCGGGCGGGGCAGCATCTCGATGAAGATCGCCATCGACAACACAATCCACAGCAGGATCGGAACGTTGCGCAGGCCTTCAACATAAAAGCCCATCAGTCGCGACACGATCCAGTTTTTGCTGAGGCGCAAAACACCGACCGAAACGCCAATGAACGTGGCCGTGATACAGCCCATAACCGCAACCAACAACGTGTTGAGAATACCAACCAGTGCAGCGCGCGCGTGGGTCATGGTCGAGTTATACTCGATCAGCCGTTGGTTAATGTCATAGCCAGAGGGTTGCCATAAGAACCCAAAGCTTAACGGCTTGCCAAGTCTTGCAAGGTTCATTGCAGCATTGTTGAACAGCCATCCAAATGCGGTGAGCAACAGGATCAAGGCAAAGATCTGGATCGTTATTGATCTATAACGCTTGTCGTAAATTAGCATACTCAGCCGAAAGCCGTCCTTCGCTTTTGGCAGGTCAGATAAGGCAGTCATAATGCTGCGCCCCCTGTGAATTTTTCCGGCCATCAGATCAGCGAAAGGATCGTTATACGTCCTCATTGTCGCGATTTGGCTCGGGGATTTTTTTGATCTCGTGGAAGATACGAAAAGGGCGCGACCTGCGCCGCGCCCTTTAAGAGTTCAGATTAACGGAACGGAGGCGAATAAAGGATGCCGCCATCGCTCCAGAGAGCGTTCAGGCCACGAGACAGGCCAACCGGGCTTGCGCTACCGATGTTACTCTCGAAGATTTCGGCATAGTTACCGCCAGCAGCAATCGCACGTTTTGCCCACTGTTTGTCAAGGCCAAGCATGCCGCCCAAGTCACCTTCGGTGCCGAGGATACGATTGATCTCTGGGTTGTTTGTGCCTTTTGACAGCTCATCGATATTAGCCGATGTGATGCCCAGCTCTTCAGCGGAGATCAATGCGTTCAAAGTCCAACGAACCAAGTCGCCCCACTGCTGGTCGCCATGACGTACAAGCGGGCCGAGCGGCTCTTTGGAGATAACTTCGGGCAGAAGAACGTAGTCGTTGGGATTTTCGAACGTTGCGCGTGTCGCGGCCAAACCGGAACGGTCAGTCGTGTAAACGTCGCAAGCACCCGAAAGGAACTGCTGCTGTGCTTCAGCATTGGTTTCGATCGGAACCGGCTCGTACTTCATCTTGTTGGCGCGGAAATAGTCGGCCAAGTTCAGCTCGGTTGTTGTACCAGTTTGGATACAAACGGTTGCGCCGTCCAGCTCTTTAGCTGAGGAAACGCCCAAAGATTTAGGGACCATGAAGCCCTGACCGTCGTAGTAGTTAACGCCAGCGAATTCAAACTTCAGGTCAACATCACGGGTGAATGTCCATGTGGTGTTACGGGCCAGCATATCAACTTCGCCGGAAGCCAGCGCGGTGAAGCGTGTCTTACCAGTTGTCGGAGTGAATTTGACAGCCTGCGGATCGCCGAGAACAGCAGCAGCTACGGCGCGACAAACAGCGACGTCAAAGCCAGCCCAGTTGCCGTTTGCGTCAGGTGCAGCAAAGCCAACGAGACCAGTAGAAACGCCACACTGAAGGAAGCCTTTCGCTTGTACGTCAGCCATAGTGCCGGCGGAAGCCATACCAGATGCAAGACCTGCAACTGTAAGCGCGCCGATAAATACGGATTTTTTCATTTTTTTACCTCTTCCTGATGGTCCGTCTAATGAAAGACGGGTCTCTGGCCGTTACAGCCAGAATCGAAATTTGCACGAGAGTACGAGACCCTCAGCGCGGTCAATTTTGGACAATAGAGCACATGCGCGTCAAGAGCCCATTTGGAAGTTAACCCTGCGTTAACCAAATTAACCCCAAACTATTGCAACAACGTGTAAGAAATTGGAGATCTTGACATTTTATTGCGCAAGATTCGTAAACAATTGCAAAATACTTCGCAGTATTCGTCGCTATTCGCCAAAATTAAAGAATCGGTGCGCGTCAAAAAACGCCACTTTCTTGGCCGCCTCCGTCACTGCCGCTTCGTCATCAACACCCCATTGCTCGGCTTGCCACTGCTCATCGACCGAAGCGCAGGCCCAGATATGGTCCGGCTCAAACGCTTCACCGACCAGAGCCAGCGCTAAAACCAGCGATCCCGAGAGGGTAACGATGTCATGAAACCCGGTCAGAGCGAAGGGTGAAAGTGCTGCGATATCCAGCGTCATCCGCTCAAGAACTGCCGGATCTTGCGCCACATGCATCACGCCGCTTGTCACCAAAAGCCGCGCGCCAAACGCCTCGGCCGCCCAGTCAAGAATGGGATCCCACACCTGCCCTTGCCGTGCGGCCAGTTCAGCCGGATGATCGGCGCGATAACACAGAAGGTCGCAGCCGCCATATTCCGCCAACATCGCCACCACCTCGGCCTGTTGCACCATCACCTTGTCAATCGCCGCATTGGCGCGCCGCGTCATCGGCATGGTGGCGGGGTCAACGATTTTGGTCTGGGCCTGCCACTCGGCGGCTATTGCCTCGGCCAGCGGCTTGGTCGGCACAACCAGCGGTGATTTGGACGGGGTATTCAGGCGGCGCGTGTCCAGTAGCACCTCAAAGCCATCGGCGACGGCCACGACAGTCACCTGCTGCCAAAAGCGCTTTTTCAAACTCGGGATCACGGTCTGTGCGCCCTATTCCACGTCAAACGGGTCAAGCGGTGCCCATTTCGTCGCCCATGAAAACATGTCCCATGTTTTTTGCATATGCGCGGGCAGCGGGGCGGTGAACAGAAGGTTCGCCCCGGTCACCGGATGGACCAGCGACAGGCTGCGGGCGTGAAGATGCAGCTTGCGGCTGATGTCTCCGCCAAGCTGCGCACCCCAGCCATCGCCCTCGTTGGTCTGTCTGTTGGTGCCGTATTTGCCATCGCCAATCACCGGATGACCGATTTCGGCCATATGCGCGCGAAGCTGGTGCGTGCGCCCCGTGACCGGCACCATCGCCACCCACGAGACCCGCTTGCCTGCTTGCTCCAGCACAGAATAATCGGTGGTGGCGTATTTGGCACCGGGATGCTCGCCCAGTTCGTCGGGGTGGATCGCGACCATCTTTTCGCCAGCCCCGTGCGGGCCATGCCCTGACATCTTGAGCAGGGCAAACTTGATCGTGCCCATTTTCGGCACCGGGCTACCGGCGACCGCCGCCCAGTAAATCTTGCGGGTGCTGCGCGCGCCGAACGCCTTGATCAGCAGGGTCGCCATGCGGCCCGTGCGCGCCAAAACCAGCACGCCGGACGTGTCTTTGTCCAAGCGATGCACGAGCTTGGGCTTGTCGGGGAGGTCGAATTTCAACGCCTCGGCCAGTCCGTCCACATGGCGAGTTTGGCCAGAGCCGCCCTGAACCGCGAGGCCTGCCGGTTTGTTGATCGCGATGATGTGATCGTCGCGATAGATCACGCAATCGCGGATCATGCTGGCGTCAGCGTCAGAAACGGTCTTTGCCTCGGCCTTGCGCAAGGGCCGCTCACCGGCCTCGGGCAAGGGTGGTACGCGCATAATTTGGCCCGGCACCAGACGGGTCGAGGCCTTGACGCGGCCCCCG
>CAYPUW010000062.1:0-10027 GCA_964413925.1 uncultured Rhodobacter sp.
GTATTGGCGTAATCTTGCAAAATATTGGGCTGCTCGCCCGCCTCGGGAACACGGCCCAGCACCTTGCGGCCAATAAAATCATTCATCGCTTTGTTGGCCTGATGCAACCACAAGCGTTTGATCTGATCGGCAGAAATCTCGGATTGATCGAGATGCGCGTGGATATGTGCAGCAACCAGCGGCAGCACCTCTTTGAACACCTTGCGGCCCACCTGCATGAACTGCATATCGCGCCGGTCTTTGACGCCATCAGGTCGCGAACGGCGCAAAAAACCGTTATTATTGCGGATGTTATTGGAAAACTGGGTGGCGCATTTGGTCGAGTGGATCAGATAATGATCGCCGGTGGCCTCCTCTGCGCGCTCGATCACGGTCGCGGTGCAAACATCGCCAAAGATGAAGTGACAGTCGCGATCGCGCCACTCCAGATGGCCCGAGCAAATCTCGGGATTAACCACGATTGCGCGACGAACCGAGCCTGAGCGCACCATGTCCGAGGCGGCCTGTATCCCGAACGTGGCCGAGGAGCAGGCGACATTCATGTCAAACGCGAACCCCTTGGTCCCTAGCAGTTGTTGCACCTCGATTGACACGGCTGGATAAGCGCGCTCCATATTGCTGGCGGCACAGATGATCAGGTCGATGTCGCTGGCGTCAATCCCCGCCTGAGCCAGCGCCTTGGTGCAGGCATCCATCGCCATTTCTGCCATCACGCCCGGCTCGTCATCATCGCGTTGTCGCAGCATCGGGTGCATGATGTCTGGGTTGAGAATTCCTTCTTTATCAAGGACATAACGCTGCTCAATCCCGGACGCGTTAAAGATAAACTCGGACGAGGAATGGGCCATCGGCGCAACCTCTCCAGCCGCGATAGCCTCGGCGTTTTGGGCGTTTTGCTTGTCTGCATAAGCGTTAAACGCCACCACCAGCTCGTCATTGGTGATGATTTGGCTGGGGGTGAAAACTCCGGTGCCGGTGATCGCGGTTTGGTACATTTCATGCTCCGTTCAAATGCGGTTTTGATCTAAACGCAGGCAGACAATCGCGCGCGCAGAGGGCGTTTCGCCCAGCCTATACCTTGTTGGGTGGGGTTTCACCTGAAAAAAAGGCGCGGATATTCTCGACCGCCATCAGCCCTATCTGGGTTCGCACATCCAGCGCATTGGTGCCCAAATGCGGCAGCAACACCACGTTTTCAAGCGCAATCAAAGCGGCGGGAACCTGAGGCTCATGCTCGTAAACATCAAGCCCCGCACCAGCCAAAGCCTTGGATTGCAGCGCGTCAATAAGCGCGTTTTGGTCAATCACATCTCCTCTTGCCGTGTTGATCAGAAAGCTGGTGGGACGGACCTGTGCCAGTATTTTGCGCGAAATCAGGTGGCGATTTTCAGGAGCGCCCGGCACGTTAACCGAAATGACATCACTTTGTGCCATAACCTCGCCAAGACTACCAAGTTGGCGCGCGGGAACGCCAAAACCCTTAACCTCGGAGCGATTGTAAAATACCACATCCATGCCAAAACCGAAATGCGCGCGCCGGGCCACCGCCTGACCAATGCGCCCCATGCCAATCACGCCAAGGGTTTTACCCGAAACATGCATGCCCAGCATCTGCGTGGGGTTCCAGCCAGCCCAATTACCTGCCCGCACCAGCCGCTCGCCCTCGCCCGCGCGCCGGGCCACCATCAGCATCAACGTGATCGCGATATCAGCGGTGGAGTCGGTCACAGCCCCCGGCGTGTTGGTGACGGTGAGACCGCAGGCGCGCGCCGCATCCACATCGATGTGGTTATATCCAACCCCGAAATTGGCCAGCAATTGGCAGCGCGACTTGGCCAGACCTTGCAGCGTTCCGGTCCCGAAATCATCACCAAGCGTGAGCATGATCGCGTCATATTGATCAAGGCGTGCCCTTATGGCGGCGGCTGCGAGCGGGGTATTATCCGGCGCAACCGTCACCTCGGCGATTTTGCGCGCGGCCTCAATCACCGGATCTGGCAGGGGGCGGCTAATATAGAGTAAGGGTTTGTTCATCAAAACATCCGCGCCCCCGGCGCGACCTCTTGGTCAGGCGACAGCAAAACCACCGCGCCGTTTGCGTCCGGCACGCCCAGAACCAGAACTTCGGACATGAATTTCCCGATCTGACGCGGCGGAAAATTGACCACCGCCATCACCATCCGCCCTGTCAGCGCGGTCTCATCGTAATGCTTGGTCAACTGCGCCGAGGTCTTTTTGGTGCCAAGCTCCGGCCCGAAATCGATCCACAGCTTGAGGGCAGGTTTTCTCGCCTCAGGGTAAGGCTCGACCCTCATCACCCGACCAGCACGAATGTCCACCTTGAGGAAATCGTCAAATTTTATCTCACTCATGACGGTTTTCCCAACTCGCGGCTACGAGCGGCAGCGGCCTGAACAGCGCGCTTTAATAGCGGCGCAAATCCTGATTTCTCGTCCATTAGCACCGACAAAGCCGCCGCCGTGGTCCCCCCCGGAGAGGTCACGTTCACGCGCAACTCGGTCGGGGATTGGGCGGCGTTCTCCGCCAGATCTCCGGCACCAGCCACGGTTATAAGTGCCAGCTTCATCGCCAGCTCAGGGGGCAAGCCCTCAGCCTCGCCAGCTTCTGCCAAGGTCTCGATCAGATGGAAAACATAGGCCGGACCGGAGCCTGAAACGGCGGTAACCGCATCCATCTGCGCCTCGCTCTCAAGGCGCACGGTCTGGCCGACGGTCTGAAGCAGGGTTTCGGCCAACGCCATGCCTGCCTCGTCAATCTGCCCATTTCCGATCAACGCCGTGATGCCATGCCCAACCGCCGCCGGGGTGTTTGGCATCGCGCGAATAATCGGCGTTTGCGCTCCAAGTGCCGTTTCAAACGCGGCAATCCCGATGCCAGCGGCAATCGACAAAAAGGTCGTGCTGCTGTCTCCTAACGCCTGCA
The DNA here is from genome assembly GCA_964413925.1 of uncultured Rhodobacter sp. Classification (GTDB taxonomy): domain Bacteria; phylum Pseudomonadota; class Alphaproteobacteria; order Rhodobacterales; family Rhodobacteraceae; genus UBA5972. Next base: position 2,944 of record CAYPUW010000062.1, read on the forward strand.
CTCGGGGCAAAGCGTCAAGGATAACCTGCGGCTTGACGGCAATTACCGCGACTGCCGGACGTTCGGGCAGCGCCGTGTTCAGCCGAAGTCCATCCGCGCGCAAACCTGATATCCAGTCAGAAGGGGCAGGCTCTAAAACCGTGACATTGTCAGCTGCAATGCCATGTTTCAGCCAGCCCGCCAGCAGCGCCGACCCCATCTTGCCACAGCCGACCAGCACCAGACCTTGCGTTTTGATCTTGTTAATACCCATGAATTGCCCCACCTGAGATTTTCAACGCAGGTTAGCGAAATTCAATCCGGTGTCACGGTCAAATTTCCAATTTGGCAACTGGTGACCCCCCCTTTGCACCAATCGCGAGAAATTCCTTCCGGGCGCGAAAATTGCGCATATATCCCCTTGCGCATCCCGCCGAACTGCGTATAACCCACGTCACATCGGATGCGGGCGTAGCTCAGGGGTAGAGCGCAACCTTGCCAAGGTTGAAGTCGAGAGTTCGAATCTCTTCGCCCGCTCCAAATCACCTTTACATAGATATCCATACTGCAAAGAAGCCCCTTATATTTAAGGGTTTTGTCAGATACAATTTCACATGGATTCACATGGAATTGCGTAGAATTCCGTTCATTTGCTGGACAGGTGCTGGACAAGAGAGTTGCTGTGCCCCTAACAGACGCGCAACTCAAAGCCATCAAACCGGGCACAATGCGAGTCCGTCGTGCTGATGGCGCGGGGTTATGCGGATTGGTTGGACGAACCATCGGTCACGGCATCACAATCTGTATTAGCTCAGACTTCATCCGACACCGCATTCCTATTTCAGTGAACCGGGATGGGGGGGGCGACATCGCTTGTTTAAGAGGGCGGTTAAGCGACCACATCCGCGTAACCATCTCTAATGTCGTGATAATTTTATCCACTAGGACGCAGCCCTCAGCACAAGAAAGTCGATCCAGTTTTCAAGGCTGGGACTGAACCCCGGTTGCGCAATGCCCATTTTTTTTGCCAGTTTATCGGCGCTTTTTGTGTCATAGCGAAGATTGGTCAAGAAGACCAAGGCTTCCGGGTCTGCTCCGCTCAAAGCTCGTGGCAACGCGCGGACCACTATCTTTGGGATAGATATTTTTGGGTAATCAACCCCGAGATACCGGCCTATTTGGGCAACTAGTCCAGGAAGATTTGGGGTCGTTTGGTCCAGCAGCCAGTAGGACCGTCCCTCGGCCTCCGAATAGTCTGGAATTGCGGCCATAAACTTGGCAACATAATCGACGGCAACAAGCGGCACAAAGATGTCCGCTCCGCCAACCAAAGCGGGCAGTTTGCCAAAATAAATATCCCGCACAAGTTCGGCCGGCCCGATAAACTGGGTGGTCTCACCGGTCTGGGAATCTCCCGAAATCGCGGACGGATTCACAATTGTGTAGGGAATTCCAAGTTGCTTGGCTTTGCGTTGAACCAGAATATTTTCCTCCACTTTGGAGGCTTCATACGCACCGCATTTGCGATATTGTTTGTCGATCAGCTTTTGTTGATATGCGACGGGTGCCTGTCTTATTGTCTCTGCATGAGTTGCGGCGAGATAGCCGGTAATAAACACAAACCGTCTCAACTTGGGGACCGATTGACACCAGTCAAGAAGGCGTAAGCTCCCCAAAACTGCAGTTTTGCGAGCTTCGTTGCGCGTCAATCCAAACTCATATCGCGCGGCAAGATGATAGATATCCCTGAGTTTACTGGTATCGATATCGGTAAGACCAAGATCGTCTTGGTCCATTTCCAGGTCATGAAACGACAGGTTCTGTGGATTTCCGCCATGGGTTTCAACCCAGCGCCTATATGCGTCGGCTCGCAATGTTGATTCGCGGATTAATACCATTACCTGCCGGTTTCGCCGGGTAAGCTGCGGCACCAGCCAACGGCCAACAAGCCCGGTTGCGCCGGTCACGATTGTATCGGGTCTTTTGGACATAGTTGCTCCTATTACTCTAGACTGGTCTACATATTAATTTAGCAAATTTTCGCCCATAGTGACCCCGCTCAGGACTTGAGGGTCTGATGCAACAGCGAAATACAGCCGTGGTGCGCATTTTCAAGGTGAGAGGGATCGGCACTAATCCGCGACAGCAAAAGCGCGCCTTGAACCATCGCGAATATTGAACTGGACAGCTTTGCGGCATTGTTTTTTGACAGAAACGTTGCAAAATAGTCGGACATCAGCGCCATCCAGTCGGCATAGACATCCGAGCATGCCGCTAAAACCACAGAATCTGTTCCTGATAATTCAAGACCTACAATAGATATCGGGCAGCCGCATTTATAGTCGCCTGCAATCAATTGTGCCTTAAAATAGCCGATAATGGTAACAACTGCCGCCTCCGGGCTGTTTGCATTTGCAAGCCCCTTTTTCAGCAAGCTGCCAATATGCGCGCCGACCTCGCGAATGGCTATGGCCGCGACTTGCTCTTTTCCGCCCGGAAAATGAAAATACATCGAGCCTTTTGGCGCCCGTGCACGCGAAAGAATGTCATTCATTCCTGTGCCAAAATACCCGCGTTCATTAAACAGCTCTATCGCTGATCGGCTGATACGAGATTTTGTTGCATCGCCTTTGCGGATGTGAGGAGGATTTTTCATTTAAATTATGTAGACCGATTGGCATATTAATACAAGGCAAACTGTGATTTTATTTCGGCCCACAGACAAACCTGTCGCCAGCCGTGACGCGAGATGTTCGCGCGCGCTTATATCCGCGCACTTATATCATTGTCCGGTTGTTGGTGTTTCGGGTTGACATCTGAGATGTACACACTAGTATTCAATTATTCGCTTGATTATTGGCGTGAATGATGAGCAATCGGTCAAGACATGATCACAAGGCAGGTTATATTGACCATAACACAGGAGTAATCCCATGAAATATCTGTTTATTTTCAATGATCCACCTTATGGCACAGAACGCTGTTTCAACGGGTTTCGATTGGCGCAGGCGCTGCTGAAATCTGAACCAAAGCCCGAAGTTGCGGTGTTTTTGATGGCCGATGCGGTGGTTTGCGCCAAAGCAGGGCAGATCACGCCGAACGGCTATTACAATCTGGAGCGCATGGTCAAAGGGGTGGCGCGTCAGGCCGACGTGGTGCTGTGCGGCACCTGTCTGGATGCGCGCGGCATCAAAGACGACGAGCTTGTCGTCGGCACCACACGCGGCACCATGCCCCAGTTGGCCGAGATGACCAATGACGCCGACAAGGTGCTGGTTTTTTAAATCCATCTGCGGTTGGGCACCAAAAAAGAAGGAAGATCCATGCATATCATCATCATCGGCGGCTCGTTTGGCGGGCTGACCACGGCCTATGAGCTGCGGCGGCGACTGCCGCGCGGCAAACACGAGATCACCGTTATCGCCAGCGAACGCCGGTTCATCTTTATCCCGTCGCTGCCCTGGGTGGCGATGGGGCACAAAACGCTGGAGGATATCTCGTTTGATCTGGAAAGGCCGTTAAACGCAAAACGCATCAATTTTGTCAACGCGGCCGTAACCGCGATTGACCCGCAAGCGCGCCAGATCAGAACCAAGACTGAAACCTACGCCTATGACATTCTGGTGATCGCCACCGGCCACCGAAGCGCAAACGAGGCGGTGCCCGGCCTTGGGCCGTTCGATGGTCCCGGCCATTCATTGATGTCGCCCCCCGAAGCAATGGAAGCGCGCGAGACTCTGGCGGCGTTTCTGGCCAATCCCGGCCCGATGGTCATCGGCGCGGCACCGGGGGCCAGTTGCGTCGGCCCGGCTTACGAGTTTCTGTTTGAGGTGCATCAAGCGCTTAAACACCGCTCGCTGGCGCATAAGGCCCCGATCACTTTCGTCACGCCCGAGCCGTTTTTAGGCCATTTCGGCGTCGGTGGTTTTGGCAAAATCCGTCAATATCTGGAGGGCGAGTTGGAAGAGCGCGATGTGCGCTACCGTACCTCGGCGGCAATCACCAAAATCACCGATAGCGCGGTGGAACTGGCAGACGGCAAGATATTGGCCTCGCAATACTCCCTCATCCTGCCCCCGCTGGCCGGCATAAAACCGGTGGCCGAGGCCAAAGGGCTGGCCAACCCCAAGGGCTTCGTTCCGGTCGATGCCACCTATCGCCACAAGGATTTCGACAATATCTATGCGGTTGGCGTGGCGGTGGCCATGTCGGCGGTCGAGGATTTGCCGGTGCCGGTTAATTTCCGCAAAACCGGACATATGACCGAACAGATGGCCAAGATTGCGGCCAAAAACATCGCCGCAGATATTCAGGGCGGCGAAAAAACCAGCCATGAACTGATGGTTGAGTGTATCATGGATATGGGCGACAGCGGCGCGCATATTTTCGCCGATCCCGTGCGCCCACCGCGCAACCGGACCAGCTTTAGCACCGGCAAGCGCTGGCTGGTGGCCAAGAAAGTTTTTTCCGGCTATTACCTGTGGAAAATGAAACACGGCGTCACCAAAAGCCCGAAATGGGTGTGGTGACAGATCCCGTATGAGCAGCCGTGAAAGCGAGGCAAAGCTGTGACTGACGTAAAACATCAACTGTTTGAGCAATTTGCCATCGTTGCCAAGGCGCTGGGACATGTGCATCGGCTCGATCTGCTGGACTATTTGGCGCAGGGCGAGCGCGGGGTCGACGGGCTGGCGCGGGCCACTGGCCTTAGCGTCGCCAACGCTTCACAGCATCTGCAAAACCTGCGCCGCGCCGGGCTGATAACCTCGCAAAAACGCGGATTGCAGGTGTTTTACCGGCTAGCGGGCGAGGATGTGGTTGGTCTGCTCGCCGCTTTGCGCCACACCACCGAGCGCCATGTAGCCGAGGTCGACCGCATCGTCGCCGGATATTTCAACGAGCGCGACAGTCTGGAGCCGGTCTCGCGTGCGGAACTTTTGGAGCGCAGCCAAGACGGGCTGGTCACTGTTCTTGATGTGCGCCCGACCGAGGAGTTTCAGGCCGGGCATATTCCGGGGGCTGTGAACCTGCCGCTGAAGGATTTGGAAAATCACCTGAAAGACTTGCCCAAAGATCAGGAGATCATCGCCTATTGCCGAGGCCCCTACTGCGTTCTGTCGTTCGAGGCGGTGGCGGCGTTACGCAAAAAAGGTTATGCCGCGCGACGATTGGAAGACGGCTATCCCGAATGGCGCGCCTCGGGGTTGCCAACTGAGGCCAAGGCGGCGGAGTAAGCAGTCCGGCACGCGCCTGCGCCCCCCCCGCTTTGCCCCGTCACAGGCAGTATTGAACTCCCTGACACTTTCAGCTACACTTTTTCTACCAGAACGCCGGGTCAACAGCGCTGGTTTCATGAAAGTTTTCTTATGAGGCAATTATCGAATGCAGCTTTCGAGCAGGCATTGAAATGGCTCGCGGTCGTGCTTGGTTTTTTCAGTGCGGTCAGCGTGGTGCAAGGCTGGCAATTGGCTGCGATGGCGATCAGCTTACCCTTTTGTTTGATATGGGTTTATTGCGGCTGGCTGCGCACGGAGCCACAACTTAAATACCTCAACATCATGTTCTCGCTCCTCTACGCATATGGCATTGGCCGGTATTTCTATTTAAACACTTGAGCAGACAGCCGAGGGCCTGTCAGCGGCTTGTCGAACCAGCCTTTCCGGGCACCAGTAGGCGCTATCTTTTTGCCTGAAACCACTGATTTTGGACCTATCCCGCTGCTCTTGCGCATCATTGCAATACATAGCTGGGCGCTATTGTGCTTAACAAAGGGAGGGCCATAAATCTTATTTTCTATTTTATCTAATCAATTCAATAGGAAATAAAGAAAATTGGTGCGGTCGAGAAGACTCGAACTTCCACTCCGGTTAAGGAACAGCGACCTCAACGCTGCGCGTCTACCAATTCCGCCACGACCGCACGTCAAAGCAAGGTAGAGCCGCTCTATAGTCGCTGGGTTTGCGCTTGTGAAGGCTAAAAATCAATTGGCAAAGAATTGCACCCGCCGGGTTGGCGGCGTATAGGCTAGGGGGGCGGAAAATCTCGGGATGGCGCAGATATTGGAGTGGATAGTAGCAGATAAGACAGTACCTTATCCAGAGGCGCTCGCGACCATGCAGGCTCGTGTCGAGGATATTATCGCTGGGCGCGCGCCTGAGGCAATCTGGCTGCTCGAGCACCCCCCCCTTTACACCGCAGGCACCAGCGCCAAGCCCGTCGATCTGGTCGATCCCGACCGCTTTGAGGTGTTTGAGGCGCGGCGTGGCGGGCAATATACCTATCACGGGCCGGGGCAGAGAGTGGCTTATGCCATGCTCGACCTCAATCGGCGCGGGCGCGATGTGCGCGCCTATGTGGCCAAGCTCGAGGACTGGATCATTCGCACATTGGCGGAGTTTGGCGTCAAGGGCGAGTTACGCGAGGGGCGTGTCGGCGTTTGGGTGGTACGCCATGATCTGCCTCTGCGCGAGAGCGGCGCGCCGCAGGAAGACAAAATCGCCGCAATAGGCGTTCGGCTGAAAAAATGGGTCGCCTTTCACGGCATCTCGATCAACCTCGACCCAGATCTTGAGCATTTCAGCGGTATTGTACCGTGCGGGATCAAGAATCACGGGGTGACCAGTCTGGTCGATCTTGGTTTGACCGTCAGCATGAACGATCTTGATCTGGCGCTCATGCGCGATTTTGAGGTCGTGTTTGGGGCTCCTGATTAAGGGTGAGCGTAAACACTCAAGACACCCCCATCTGGCGGCTAATCCCGCCGCCTTATTACCAATTTCCCGCGTCAGCGGGTTCACTCAATCCTGATTTCCCGTATACAACTTTTTCTACTTTGCTCGAAAAAGCCCTAATTCTCTCAATATCGCCAATGACAATTCCGCCGAGTATATCTAATCGGTCGAATGGCTTCAATTCAACCGAGTAGTCGGCAAATAGAAAGCTCAATGTTGTTTCTATAACGTTAGAAAAATTGCCTGTTAACTGTAGAAAACTCTCGTCATAATGGTTTTCCTGCAAGATATAATCATGAATACATAGCAATATGCTTTGTGTATATTCATCATACCAACCGGAGAATTCATCGGCATCAAAAATGATCTTGGAG
>CAYPUW010000063.1:0-9948 GCA_964413925.1 uncultured Rhodobacter sp.
GTCAACATCGCCGTTTTGATAAAGTGCCACCTGCGCGTTGCGCGTGCGCGGGCTGAGCGCGCCCAAAACCACGGCGGCCCCACCTTTTTGGCGGCGCAACAGCTCGGCGATAGCGTAAACATTATCCACCGAAAACCCGACAATAGCGGAGCGCGCGGGCATTCTGGAGATTTTTCGCGGCCCGCTATAGCTGAGGGTCGAAAAGCGCTCGCGGCGTGAAAAACTGACCTTTGGCACCAGCGCGTTGATCGCCCCGCGCATGGAATCGCTGCCCAGAAACAGCGTCTCATGGGTGCCGCGCGCGTTCAGCAGACGATCGGTAAACACGTGGCCGCGTTCAGGGTCGGCGCAGAGTTGAATTTCGTCAATGGCCAAAAAATCCGTACCAAGTCCGGTCGGCATCGCCTCAACGGTTGCGACCCAATATTGGGTGCGCGCGGGCACGATCCGCTCTTCGCCAGTCACCAGCGCCACCACGGACGGGCCGCGCAAACCAACGATGCGGTCATAAACCTCGCGCGCAAGCAGACGCAGCGGCAGGCCAATCACGCCGGTTTTATAGCTGAGCATCCGCTCAATCGCGTAATGGGTTTTGCCGGTATTAGTCGGCCCGAGAACCGCCGTGACCCGCCCCAAAGTTTGGCTCATCGCCCTGCCCCAACACCTAAAACCGCGACATCCGCCGAAGGGTTGAGACTAAAGCTCGACGCCTTGGGTCTCTTGTTCCAGCCGCTTGATGGCTTTTATTATGTCGGGGCGAAACGGATGTATAGAGTGGGCCTTGCGATAGACTTCGAGCGCTTTTTTGGGTTGATCGAGCCGCTCAAATATCATGGCAAGGCCGGACATGGCCCCGAAATGGCGCGGGTTAAGCGCCAGCGTCTTTTGGATATCGGCAATGGCGAGACCATATTTATCCATCATGAAATAAACCGTGGCGCGCGCGTTCCAGCCCTCGGCAAATTTCGGCGCATGATCTATCAGCGCGCTCAAATGCTCGACCGCCTTGTCAAAATTGCCTGCCTGCATTTCTGCGCGGCCTCGTGCCAGCAAAAAATCCATCGAGGTAGAGCCGGAATGGGACCAGATCCGCCAAATCTTGCTCTCGACAGAGCGCCAATCGCCATCGGCGGGTTGCTTTAGCTCGGCAAACAACCTGTCCAGATTCTCGGCCGGGGTGACGGTTTGATCGCTTGATTGGGCAAATATAGGCTCGGCAAGCGGGAAAAATGCGAAAATAAACGCAATTGCCGCAACGGCAGGGGTGAATTTTTGTTTCATGATTAACATATCGGATTTAATGGTAACCTGAACAACCTGAAAAGCGAGTAAAACTCGCGTGTAAACACCGGAGGATAACGTATGAGTGACGTGATTGATGGAGCCGTGAAGGCCCTGCAGGCAAAATTGGGCGATGGCGGCATTGAGTCTGTAGTCAAGTTTATGATTGAAGGCGAAGGCTCGGTCATGATTGATGCCAATGGCGCGCATGCCGGCGACGAGGATGCGGAGTGCACATTGAGTGCCGACAGTGACACGTTTCAGGCGATCATGGATGGCAGCCTGAATGCAACGGCTGCGTTTATGACCGGGCGTTTGTCGGTTGACGGCGACATGGGTGTTGCGATGAAGCTCGGCTCGGTGCTGGCCTGACATGACCCAAGCGCCCTTTTACGCCGAACACGCCGAAGCACCACCCGGTGCGAAAGCCTGCTGGATCAAGGCCGCAGACGGGGTGCGTTTGCGCTTGGTCTTCTGGAGCAAAGGCGAAAAGGGTACGGTGCTGATATTTCCCGGGCGAACCGAGTTTGTCGAAAAATACGGGCGCACGGCGGCGAAGTTTCAGGCCCTCGGTTATGGTGTCGCGGTGATCGACTGGCGTGGACAGGGGCTGAGTGATCGGCTCGCGCCAAATCGCAAACTTGGCCATGTGGGCGAGTTTGGCGACTACCAGTTGGACGTCGAGGCGATGATGGACGAGATCGTGGCCATGGACATGCCCAAACCTTATTTCCTTTGTTCGCACTCGATGGGCGGCGCGATTGCGCTGCGTGCCTTGCAAAACGGGATTGATGTGACGCGTCCTGTGTTTATCGCGCCCATGTGGGGTTTGACGATTGATCCCTTGTGGCGACCGCTGGTGCAGGCGCTTTCGGCGGGGAGCAAAACGGTCGGGTTGGGGGCGGAATTTGCGCCGGGAACCAGCCCCGAGAATTACCTTAACACCAGTAAATATCCCGATAATGTACTGACCTCCAGCGAGGATACTTGGGATTATCTGGTTAAGATGACCAAGGCACATGCCGGTTTGGAGATCGGTGGCCCGAGCATTCAATGGCTTTACGAGGCCTTGACCGAAACCAAGGAATTGGCGGGAATGGACCCTCCAGATTACGAGGTTTTTTGCTTTATTGGCAGTGATGAAAAAGTTGTTAACCGGCGCGATGTGTTTGAGTACGCGGCGAAATGGAGTGGGGCGCAAGTGGTGGTTATGACCGGCGCACGCCACGAAATCTTGATGGAAACGTCGGAGATTCAGGCGCGCGCTTTTCGGTTGATCGACGGGTATTTCACCAGCTAGAGCGCGCTGATATTTGCCATTATCCTTATCAACCAATTGTTTTCATGAGAGTTTCAAGCGCTATCGCATGAAGCCTCTTTGAACCGGCAGCAACCACACGACCGCCATCATGGGCCGGTCCACCTTGCCAATCGGTGATGGTGCCGCCTGCCGCCTCGACCACTGCAATCGGGGCCTGAATGTCGTAAGAGCTGAGAGCCGCCTCGACCACCAGATCGATTTGACCGAGCGCGAGCAAAGCATAGGCATAGCAATCCATGCCATAGCGCGTGAGCTTGGTTTGTCGCGCCAGATCGTGAAAGGCGCGACCCTCAATCTCGGCTCCAACTTCGGGAAACGTGGTGAAAATCACCGCTTCGGCCAGCGTGGTCACCGAGCGGGTGACCAGCGGTTTCTTTCCATGCGGGCCATTGAGTTCGGCCACGCCAAAACCTCCGGCAAAACGCTCCTGCACATAGGGTTGGTCGATGAGGCCAAATAGTGGCCCTGCGCCTGCGTTCACTGCAATCAGCACGCCCCAAGTTGGTGTGCCGCTGATATATCCGCGCGTGCCATCAATCGGGTCGAGAACCCAAGTGAAGCCACTGCTGCCGGCGGTCTCACCGAATTCTTCGCCGATAATTCCGTCATCGGGGCGCAATTTGGCCAGCGTTTCGCGCATGATTTGCTCGGATTGCCGGTCAGCCACGGTGACCGGATCAAAGCCCTCGCTCTGTTTATTGTCTGCCGTCAGCGACGATGTGCGAAAATATTCGAGCGTGACCGGACGCGCCGCATCTGCCAAGGCATGTGCGGTTGCGATCAGTTCAGTCTTTAGTTTTTGGTCGATGTCATACATGAAAAACCCCGCTGAGCCGGTCAATATCGGGTTCAGCGGGGAATTCAAACATAAAACAGCGTCAATCTCGCGCTGTGCAGGCCTAGTTAAGCCGCATCACTCAACACCCGCGCCAGATCAAACAAACGTTTGCGCTGATTTTCGGGGATTGCATAATAGGACCGAACCAACTCCAGCGCTTCTTTGTCGGCCAACAGATCACCAAGTGCAGTTTCACCCTTGGCTGCCTCGGCACTTTCGCCTTCCAGACCTTCAAAGAAAAAGCTGATCGGAACGTCCATCGCGTGGGCGATATCCCACAGGCGCGACGCGCTGACGCGGTTCATTCCTGTCTCGTATTTCTGAATTTGCTGGAATTTAATCCCAACGGCCTCGCCAAGCTGTTGTTGGGTCATGCCGACCATCCAACGCCGGTGACGAACCCTTTTCCCTACATGTACATCTACTGGGTGCTTCATTACTCTACTCCTTGGTTCCCTCAATAGTATATAAAGCAATTACCGTGCCAACATAGCACATATTAGCGGCCGGAAGGCAAATTTCTTGCACTTTCCTTGTTATACCCTAATAAAAACAGTATTTTTTATCATTATCACAGCCACGTGTTGCCACAATACTAAGTGTAGCGTGCTATATATTCAGTCAATCTTAAGATGTCTCGCAAATTGCATTGCAAAATGCAAAACACCTTATGGTTTATCCACCCAATTTGCGACTCTCGCGCTTGCGCTCATGCGGATCAAGGTGGCGTTTTCGCAAGCGAATCGCTTTGGGAGTCACCTCAACCAACTCGTCTGTATCCACATAGGCGATGGCCTGCTCCAGCGACAAAGTTACTGGCGTGGTCAACCGAACTGCTTCGTCGGTGCCGCTGGCGCGCACATTGGTCAGCTTTTTGCCCTTGAGCGGATTGACCTCAAGATCATTGCCGCGTGAATGCTCGCCGATGATCATGCCTTGATAGACCTGAACCTGCGCGCCGATAAACATCCTGCCGCGATCCTCGAGATTAAAGAGAGCGTAGGCCACCGACACCCCTCCCTCCATCGAGATCAGAACGCCTGCGCGACGACCGGGGATGGCACCTTTGAACGGTGCCCATTCATGAAACACCCGGTTAAGAACGCCGGTGCCGCGTGTGTCGGTCAGAAACTCGCCGTGATAGCCGATCAGGCCACGCGATGGCACATGGGCGATGATGCGGGTTTTGCCGACACCGGCGGGGCGCATCTCAACCACTTCGCCTTTGCGACCGGCGAGTTTCTCGATCACGGCCCCTGAATATTCGTCGTCAACGTCGATGGTGACCTCTTCAATCGGCTCAAGACGCTCGCCATTTTCTTCGCGAAACAACACCTGCGGACGCGAGATCGACAACTCAAAGCCCTCGCGGCGCATGTTCTCGATCAGCACACCCATCTGCAATTCGCCACGACCTGCCACCTCGAACGCATCGCCGCCCGGCGTGTCGGTCACGCGAATGGCCACGTTGCTTTCGGCCTCGCGCATCAGACGCGCACGGATCACCCGGCTTTGCACTTTGTCGCCATCGCGACCGGCCAGCGGGCTGTCATTGATGCCAAACGTCACCGTAATCGTCGGCGGATCAATCGGCTGCGCGGGGATCGCCTCGGTCACCTCGGGGGAGCAAAGCGTGTCGGCCACGGTCGATTTGCTCATTCCGGCGATGGACACGATATCACCGGCCTCAGCCACATCAATCGGCTGCTTGGTCAGGCCGCGAAAGGCGAGAATTTTGGTCACGCGAAAGTTCTCAATCAGCGCGCCATCGCGCGCAATCGATTTGATGGTCGTCCCTGACTTGAGCGTACCGCTTTCAACCCGTCCGGTGAGAATTCGCCCGAGATAAGGGTCGCCACCAAGCGTGGTTGCCAACATACGAAACGGCTCGTCGCGATGCTCGGCCTGCGCGGGGGGCGGCACATGGGCCACGATCAGATCAAACAGCGCGTCAAGATTCTTGCGCGGACCGTCAAGCTCCTCATCGGCCCAGCCGGAGCGGCCAGAGGCATAAAGTGTGGGGAAATCCAGTTGCTCGTCGGTGGCGTCAAGATTGGCAAACAGATCGAAACATTCGTCAAGCGCGCGATCCGGCTCGCCATCAGGCTTGTCGACTTTATTCAGCACAACAATCGGGCGCAAGCCTTGGGCCAACGCCTTAGACGTCACAAATTTGGTTTGCGGCATCGGGCCTTCGGCGGCGTCCACAAGCAGCACCACACCATCAACCATCGACAAAATCCGCTCGACCTCGCCACCAAAATCGGCGTGACCGGGGGTGTCGACGATATTGATGCGCACGCCTTTCCATACCACACTGGTAGCCTTGGCCAGAATGGTGATCCCGCGCTCGCGCTCCAGATCATTGCTGTCCATGGCGCGTTCAACAGTGGTCTCGTTTTCGCGGTAATTGCCGGATTGCTTCAGCATTTCGTCAACAAGCGTGGTCTTGCCGTGGTCAACATGCGCAATGATTGCGATATTGCGAAGTTCCATCCGCCAGATCCTTTTGGTTTTGTAGAAGAAGGTAGAGTTCCGCGCGGCATTACAACAGCGTGACCCCCTTGACCAGAGGCAATCGGAAACATGGGTTCTGTGGCCTGAACATGGGTATAAAAGAACGCACCCCGAGTTTGGGGTCTCATGGCCACCGCGTGTTGATGCCGTGACGACATATATCCAGAGGACTTGAGTTGGCAATCCTGACCTGTCACCTTTACCGCCAACAGCCCATCCAAGCGGAGAAACCACTATGCGCGCCATGCAGGTTACTGAATACGGCCAGCCCCTTCAATTGCACCAAATCGACAAGCCCAGCCCGCAAGCTGGCGAGATTTTGCTGAAAATTCACTCCGTCGGCATGAATTTTGCCGACACATTGCTAATCAAAGGCACCTATCAGGAAAAGCCCCCCCTGCCCTTTACCATGGGCATGGAAATCTGCGGCACGATTGAAGAGACGGGCAACGAGGTTACGCATCTGTCGGTTGGCCAGCGGGTCGCAGTTTTTGCGGGTTCCGGCGGTTTGGCTGAATATGGCTGCTTTAGCGCGCAGTCCTGCGTGCCCATTCCCGACGCCATGCCAGCACCTGACGCGGCGGCATTTCTGATCGCTTACGGCACGTCGCATGTGGCGCTTGACTATAAAGCCAAGCTCAAAGCGGGCGAGCGCCTTTTGGTGCTGGGCGCATCGGGTGGCATTGGACTGACGGCGATCGAGCTTGGTAAATTGATGGGGGCCGAGGTGATCGCGGTGGCGCGCGGGGCTGAAAAGCTCACCATCGCCAAGGCCAAGGGGGCGGATCATCTGATCAACTCGGAGATCGACGATATACGCGAGGTGGTGAAATCGCTCGGTGGGGCTGATGTTGTTTACGATCCGGTTGGTGGCGAGCAGTTCAAGGCGGCCATGCGCGCCTGCAACCCCGAAGCGCGGCTGATCCCGCTTGGCTTTGCCTCAGGCGAAGTGCCACAAATCCCCGCCAATATCCTTTTGGTCAAGAACCTGACCGTGATCGGCCTTTATTGGGGCGGCTACGCCAAGTTCAAGCCAAGCGTGCTGCGCGACAGTTTTGCGCAGCTATTTAAGTGGTATGGCGAGGGGCGGCTGAAACCGCATATCAGCCACATGTTGCCGCTTGATCGTGCCAACGAGGCGCTGGATTTGCTCACATCGCGCAAATCGACCGGCAAGGTCGTGGTGAATATTGAGTAGGCCCGCGCGCCTATTTTGATCGGTAGGCTTGGCGCACAAGAGCGGCCAGCTCAGTTGCCAACGGCGATTGGGTGCGCTCTGCCATATACATATTGATGCGGATTTTCGACAGTTCCGGCAAGTGACCGCCGTGGTCTATATCCTCAAGATACTCGGGGCGAGAGCCTTCTATGCAGGCGTGAACCGCCAAATCGGCGGAGACGCTGGCCTCGACCGTGCGGGTAGAATCGCTCTCGACCACCATCTCCCAGTCAATTCCGGCTTGATCGAGCGCCTCTTGCACACCACCGCGAAACAGGCAGTTATACTCAAACGCCAAGCGCAGCGGTCGCATTTTCCAGACCGAACCACCCGGCGCGCCGATCCACACCAAGGGCAGCGTCACAAGGGTCTCGCCACCATCGTCAATCCCGGCCTCGGTGGTCAGGATCAGATCGCACTCACCACGTTCAAACTTGCGTTTCAGGCCCTTGGTATAGGAGGAGATCAAATGGACGCGAACGCGCGGATACATCTCGGCGAAATGTTTCAGCACGCCGGGAATATAGGGGTAGACGATGTCCGATGGTACCCCGAGCGCGATCTCGCCCTCAAATGACTGGCCGGTCAGGCGCGCGTAAACCTCGTCATTGAGCGCAAGCATCCGGCGGCCATAGCCGAGCAATTGTTCGCCCTGAGCGGTGAGGCCGATGCGACGCGACGAGCGGTCAAGCAACGATTGCCCGAGGCTCTCCTCCAGCCGTTTGAGCTGCATGGAAACCGCCGATTGCGTCAGGTTCAGGAACCCGGCGGCGCGGGTGACACCACCGGATTCAGCCACCGCCACGAACGATCTGAGTGCAGTCATATCCAGATTTCGCGCCATATCACAATTCCTTATACTTTACACAATAAACATTCATTTTCACTATAGATCAGAATGTAGCATTAATATCAAGTAACTTGATGATTCACTAGAATCACATCAGCAAACCGAAAGGAACAGACAATGGCAACGATAGCAACCCTCCCCCGCATGGCCCCAACCCTTGGCGTAACCACCCTGTTCCGTGCCGTTTCGGGCACGATCAGCTTGCGCAAACAACGCGCCCGCTTGATCACGCTGGATGACCAGCAATTGCGCGACATCGGCGTGACCTACAAACAGGCGCTCAAAGAGTCGCGCCGCCCCGTTTGGAATGTTCCGTCCAACTGGCTGCGGCCAAGTCGCTAATACCGGCAGAATACTGGCAAAAATCGGCCGATTTTGGTCCTCTAAACCTTGAAAAATGACTGAAACTGGCCGATATAGCGGTGTATGGGGTGGTCTGTGGTGGACTGCCCGCAACGGTGAGCAGAGTTTTTCAACCAAAAGGAGGGCCAAATGGCCGAACATGACACAATAAGGCGCACAGGTGCAGGTGTCCGCACAGCGGAGATCGACGAGGGCCTTCGCGCGCATATGAACAAGGTCTACGGGACCATGTCAGTCGGTCTTTTGTTAACCGCCGGCGTGGCTTGGTCGGTTGGCTCCAATCCGGCGCTCTTGTCGATCCTGCGCAACCCGACGACGTTATCGCCAAATATCCTCGGCTATGTGGTGATGTTCGCGCCGCTAATCATGGTTTTTGCCTTTGGTGCCATGATCAATAAACTGTCCGCTGCCGGAGCGCAGTTGTTCTTTTACACGTTTGCAGCACTCATGGGCCTGTCTCTGAGCTGGATTTTTGCGGCCTATACCGGATTGTCCATCGCGCAAACCTTCCTCGTTACCTCGATCTCGTTCGCGGGGCTGAGCCTGTGGGGCTATACCACCAAGAAGGACATCTCCGGCTGGGGCTCGTTCCTGATCATGGGCGTGATTGGCCTGTTGGTGGCATCAGTGGTCAACATCTTTCTGGCCTCTCCCGCCATCATGTTCGCGATCTCGGCCATTGGTGTGCTGATTTTCGCGGGGCTTACGGCCTATGACACGCAGAAAATCAAGACCATGTATCTGCAACATGCACACTCGATGGATCAAGAATGGCTTGGAAAATCGGCGATCATGGGGGCGTTGAACCTCTATCTCGACTTTATCAACCTGTTCATGTTCATGCTGCAATTCATGGGCAACCGAAACTAAACATTGGTGTGGCCGACAATCTAGGCTGACGGTAAAACGACAAAAGGCGGTCTTTGCGGACCGCCTTTTTTCTTTAAGTAGTGCAGGTAAGATTTATTTAATCTTGCCTTCTTTATACTCAACATGCTTGCGCACAACCGGGTCATATTTGCGAACGACCATTTTCTCGGTCATGGTGCGGGCGTTCTTTTTGGCCACATAGAAATGGCCCGTATCCGCGGTCGAGTTCAGGCGGATTTTAATTGTGGTTGGCTTCGCCATTTTAAGTCTCCTACCGCGGACAGCCCGCGCGTGTTGGGCGACTCAAAGCGTCGCCCGTGAAATCTGAACCTGCCTTTTATACGCCCCTGTGGTGCAGTCAAGACCAGATATAAGCGTGTTGCGGTCAAGTTTATATATAAACGCGGATGGCCTGTAAGCCGGATTCTGTCCAAGAGGCCAAAGCCTCTGTAGATGACCATTCATCTGGCCCTGCGATTACCCGCAGGATCAAGCTGCCGACCCGGACCTCTGGGCTGAAGAAACCGTGGCATACGCGCCGCGAGGTCCCTATTTGGCATTGCTCCGGGTGGGGCTTGCCGTGCGGGGCCTGTTGCCAGCCCCCCGGTGGGCTCTTACCCCACCTTTTCACCTTTGCCGCCGCGAGGACGGTAGTCTCATCTCTGTGGCGCTTTCCCTCGGGTTACCCC
>CAYPUW010000064.1:0-9933 GCA_964413925.1 uncultured Rhodobacter sp.
CGGCAACATGACAAAAGTCACCCCGGTCACCGCCTTTGACGACACCCATTATCAACACGGCCCGCTAACCAAACTGGCGCGCGAGCTTTACTGGGACTGGGCGAGCTGCGCCAAAACCTGAGCCGGATTTGAGCGGACCATCATGTCGCAACGGTGCAGCGGGCGCTTGCGTCCCCGCCTCACATAAGCGATGATTTGGGCGAGAAAACGCGAAAGGGCTGCTATGCGTAAGTTTCTGGTTATACTGGACAGCACCACCGAATGTCTGAACGCCATGCGGTTTGCCGCTTTGCGCGCCGCAAATACCGGCGGTGGCGTGACTATTTTGGCGGTGATCCCGCCTGACGAGTTCAACCACTGGATCGGGGTTGCCGACATCATGCGCGAAGAGGCTCGGGACCGGATCGAGGCGCATTTCCAGATATTTTCCAAACGGATGCAGGAAAAAGAGGGCATCACGCCCGAGCTTGAAATCCGCGAAGGCAAGGTCGAGGCCGAGATCATCGACTATATTCAGGACACCCCCGAAATCGGCGTGCTGGTTCTGGCCGCAGGCACCGGCAAGGACGGCCCCGGCCCCTTGGTCAACTACGTGCTGCGCTCGGCGGGAAGTTTGCCCATTCCGGTGACGGTGGTGCCGGGCGGTATGAGTAAAGAGGCGATTATTGCGGTGAGTTAGCGCGATATTGCCCCAGAATATGCAATCGAGATCAACATGACCGCAGCAACCCTGACAATCGACCTTGGCGCGGTGCAGGCCAACTGGCGCGCGCTGGACGGGATATCGGCGCGCCACGTCGAGACGGCTGCCGTGGTCAAAGCTGACGGCTACGGGCTGGGAGCGGCGCGGGTCTCGGCGGCGCTGGCGGGCATTGGCGTGAAAACCTTCTTTGTTGCACTGGCGCATGAGGGCATCGCCGTTCGCAAGGCCGTTGGCGACAGGGCCGAGATTTTCGTGTTTTCCGGGCATATGGAGGGCGATACCGAGGTTCTCAAACAACACCGTCTGACGCCGATTTTAAACTCCAAAGAGCAGAGCGCGCGCCATTTTGACCGGCTCGCAAGCCACCCTTTCGGGCTTCAGCTTGATACCGGAATGAACCGCCTCGGCATGGAGCCTGACGCGTTTTTGGCCCTGCGCGACATGTTGCTGGCACGAAATCCCGCCCTTGTCATGAGCCATCTGGCCTGCGCGGATGAGCCGGAACACCCTCAAAACTCCGCCCAATTGCAAACCTTCCGCGAACTGACAGACGGACTTGATGCGCGCCGCTCGCTGGCGGCAACGGGGGGGATATTGTTGGGGGAGGCGTATCATTTCGATCTCTGCCGTCCCGGTATTGGCCTTTATGGCGGGCAGCCGTTTGGCGATGCGCGCGCTGTGGTTAACCTTGATGTGCCAACCGTTCAAACGCGCGATCTAAAGACCGGCGAGACCGTGGGCTATGGTGCGGCTTGGACCGCCAAACGCCCGACCAGAATCGCGACTTTGGCGGCTGGCTATGCCGACGGGTTAATCCGCAAAATGGGCGCGCGCGCGCAAATCTGGGCGGGCGACACACCAGTTCCCTTGATCGGGCGAGTCTCTATGGATTTGCTGACGGTTGACGTCACTGATTTGGCCGAGGTGCCGAGCTATTTCACCCTGCTTGGTCCCCATCAAAGCGTCGATGATCTGGCCAATGCCGCCGATACAATCGGCTATGAAATCCTGACCAGCCTTGGCGCGCGCTATAAACGGGTTTACACAGGCGGATGAGCAACAACTCGCGCAGGCAGAACACATGAACCCAGCACAGCAATTACTGGCCCCTATCGGGCGCTCTACCTTGGCCCTGCTCGCGTCAATTGGGCGCGTGGCAATGTTCGTGGCGCAAACGCTGTCGCATATTTTCCGCCCGCCGTTTTACCTTAAGGAATTGTTGCAGCAATTGCTCTCAATCGGCTATTTCAGCCTGCCGGTGGTGGGCCTGACTACGCTGTTCACCGGCGGCGCGCTGGCCTTGCAGATCTATGCGGGGGGCGCACGGTTCAATGCCGAGAGCGTGGTCCCCTCGATTGTCGCCATCGGCATGGTGCGCGAGCTTGGGCCGGTTTTGGCGGGCTTGATGGTTGCCGGACGGGTCGCGGCCTCTATCGCGGCGGAGCTTGGCACCATGAAAGTGACCGAACAGATCGACGCGCTGGTGACCCTCTCTACCAATCCGATCAAATACCTGACCGTGCCGCGCGTGGTTGCGGCGACGCTGGTCATGCCGATTTTGGTGGCCGTGGGCGACAGTATCGGCATTTTCGGCGGCTATCTGGTTGGCACCACCAGCCTTGGGTTCAACTCGGCGGCTTATATTGCCAACACGGTGGATTTTCTGCAAAGCTGGGATGTGGTCTCCGGGTTGATAAAGGCCTCTGCATTCGGGTTTATCGTCGCGGTGATGGGGTGCTATCACGGCATCAACTCCGGTCGCGGCGCGCAAGGGGTGGGCAAGGCGACCACCAACGCGGTGGTGTCGGCCTCGGTGCTGATCCTGGCGGTCAACTTCGTTCTGACCCAATTGTTTTTCACACAATGAGCACGCCCATGATTGAATTTCGCGATGTCCATAAAAGCTTTGGTGCCAACCATGTGTTGCAGGGCGTCAACCTCAAGGTGGCCAAGGGCGAGAGCATGGTGATCATTGGCGGCTCCGGCACCGGAAAATCGGTGCTGATCAAGACAGTTTTGGGCTTGTTGATCCCGGAGAGCGGGACGATTTTGGTCGATGGCAAGACAGGCGGGGGCGCGGATCGAGACGCGTTTCTGGCGCGGTTTGGCATGTTGTTTCAGGGAGGTGCGCTGTTTGACAGTCTCAGCGTTTGGCAAAATGTCGCGTTCCGGCTGATGCGTGGCGCATTGAAAAAGCCCAAAGACGAGGCCCGTGCCATCGCGGTTGAAAAACTGCGCCGGGTTGGCCTGAAAGAGGAGATCGCCGATCTTTTCCCTGGCGAGCTGTCGGGTGGAATGCAAAAGCGCGTGGGTCTGGCGCGCGCCATCGCCGCCGAGCCGGAGATCATCTTTTTCGATGAGCCAACCACCGGCCTTGACCCGATCATGTCGGGCGTCATCAACGAGTTGATCCGCGAGATCGTGGTCGAGATGGGGGCGACCGCCATGACCATCACCCACGATATGTCCAGCGTGCGCGCCATCGCTGACCGAGTGGCGATGTTGCATGATGGCCGCGTGCAATGGACCGGACCCGTGGGCGAGATGGACAGCTCGGGCGATCCTTATCTGGACCAGTTTATCAATGCGCGCGCGCATGGGCCGATTGAGGCGGTCAGGTGACGGGGATTGGACCCCTAATTCTCTTCCCCGCCGTCTTTTTGGCCATTATCCTGCCTTTGGCACTGATCCCCAGCCTCGTTCTGCGCCTGTTTTTCGGGCTGCACTCAAGTCTGCAAAAACTGGTAATCGCCTTGATTTTGATGCTGCCACAGGCGTTATTGGCTATCGTCATTTTGCAAAATCCCGCGTTTGTGACCTATATGGTCTGGGTCGCACCCTTTTCCCTTGGTGGGGTGTTTTTCTGGATACGGGCAACCACGGCAACTGGCCCTCGGTTTTATGCCATCGAAGGGAGCTTTGTCCTTTTGATTGAACTTCTACTCGTTATTATGACAAGTAAAATATAAGTTATGGCTACGCCCAAGATGCACAACCAAGAATGGGAGATCAGAGATGTTTGACACCTTGCGCGCCCTGGCCTTTGTGGTTTTGCTAATCGGATTTTACCCGATCCCCGTGACATTGGTGTTTGTCGCGGCGGTTCGTCTGGTTTTGGGTTGGGGAAACGGGCGCAAATACTTGGCGCTTTCGGGCGTGTTGGCCTTGCCGCAAGCCTTCCTCATCCTGTTCACCAAGGCGGGCCTTTTGGGGGCGGCGCAACCACCGATTTTGGTCGGTGCGACCGCGTTGCTGGCGCTGATTGGGCTGGTGTTTTGGGGTTTTGCGGTGCGGCAGGGCAAAATGGATCGGTTTTGGCTGGAGCCGTTCACCATGATTGGCGCCACCGCATTTTTGTTATTCGCGGTGCCAAGCTGGATCGCCCATTGATGCGTCTGATACTCTCGATTGCCAATCTCTCGCTGCTGGTTTTATTCCCGATTGCGTGGTTTGCCCCTTTGCTGCGCACGGGGTTGCTGCCGCTGTTTGGGCTGTCGGAAATCTCGGTGATTTCCGGCCTTCAGGCCCTGTGGGAAAAGGACGTTTATCTGGCGCTGCTGGTCACGTTTTTTGCGCTGTTTGCGCCCTATATCAAAACGCTGGGGCTGGTGCTGATCCATTTCAACCTGCTCTCGACCCGCCTGATCCCGGCACTTATGGTGCTGGGCAAGCTGGCGATGGCGGATATTTTTCTGATTTCGATCTATATCATCCTGCTCAAAGGCATCGGCATTGGGCGGGTAGAGACCGATTGGGGGCTTTATCTTTTCACCGGCTGTGTGATGGCCAGTTTTGCAATTTCGTTTTTGACCAAGAGGTTTCAGGATGGCTAAAACCACGTTCACCTGCAATGTTTGCGGGGCAAGCCACAAGAAATGGGCCGGCAAATGCGAGGCTTGCGGGGCGTGGAATTCCATCGTTGAAGAGGCCGGTCTGTCCACGGGTCCGGCCAAGAAATCGCTCGGCGCGGCCAAGGGACGGCGGGTGGAACTCAGCTCGCTTAGCAGCCACGACCTGCCTCTTAAGCGGGTTGTCTCCGGGCTGGAAGAGTTTGACCGCGTGCTTGGCGGCGGCTTGGTTCCGGCCTCGGCCATCCTTGTTGGCGGCGATCCCGGCATCGGCAAATCGACCTTGCTGTTGCAGGTGGCGGCGGCGTTTGCGCGCAGGGGTGTCAAGTCGATCTATATTTCCGGCGAGGAGGCCACCAGCCAGATCCGCATGCGCGCCAGGCGCCTTGGGCTGTCCGACGCGCCGGTATTGCTGGCGGCTGAGACCAACCTGCGCGATATTCTGACCACGCTCGACGCCGAGCGGCCCGAGTTTGTTATTATCGATTCGATCCAGACCATGTGGGCCGATCATGTTGACAGCGCGCCCGGTTCGGTCTCGCAAGTGCGCGCCACCGCCCACGAGTTGACCGCATTCGCCAAACGGCGCGGGATCTCGGTGGTGCTGGTCGGGCATGTGACCAAAGAGGGCCAGATCGCCGGGCCGCGTGTGATTGAGCATATGGTCGATACCGTAATCTATTTTGAAGGCGAGCGCGGCCATCAGTTTCGCATCCTGCGCGCGGTCAAAAACCGCTTTGGTCCCGCCGACGAGATCGGCGTTTTCGAGATGACCGGCGCGGGGCTGGAACAAGTCACCAACCCCTCAGCACTGTTTTTGTCAGAGCGCGACGCGCCCGCCTCAGGCTCTGTGGTGTTTGCGGGCATCGAGGGCACGCGGCCCGTGCTGGTGGAAATTCAGGCGCTAGTGGCGCAATCGCCGCTGGCCACACCAAGGCGAAACGTAGTCGGCTGGGACAGCGGGCGGTTGTCGATGATCTTGGCGGTTCTAGAGGCGCGATGTGGCGTGGGATTCGCCGGAATGGACGTCTATTTGAACATCGCGGGCGGCATGCGTATCTCGGAACCCGCCGCCGATTTGGCGGTTGCGGCAGCCTTGATGTCGGCGCGCCAAGACCAGCCCTTGCCGGTCGATACCGTGGTTTTCGGCGAAATCAGCCTTTCGGGCGCGCTCAGACCAATCTCGCAGGCGGATGCCCGCTTAAAAGAAGCACGAAAACTGGGTTTTTCCAACGCGATTGCCCCTCAGTCGATAAAAGCCGTGTCATCTGCGGATTTTGCGATTAATAAACTTTCCGACCTCACCGATTTTATTGTAGAGGTTTTCGGGGAAGTAAAAGCATAAGAATGAAGGAGCGGCCTCGCTCATGGACGGATTTACACTGGTAGACGCAGCCGTTGCCGGGATTATATTGATCTCGGGAATTTTGGCGTTCGCACGCGGCTTTGTGCGCGAGATTTTGTCAATCGCTGGCTGGGTGCTGGCCGCGACGGTCGGTTTCATCTTTGCGCCGCAAGCAGAGCCGCTGGTCAAGGAAATCCCGGTGGCGGGAAGTTTCCTCGCTGACAGTTGCGAATTATCAATCCTCGCCGCCTTTACCGCCGTGTTCGCGGTGGCGCTGATCGTGGTGTCGATCTTTACGCCGTTATTTTCAAACCTTGTTAAAAAATCCGCACTTGGCGGGTTCGATCAGGGGCTGGGATTTTTGTTCGGGGTGATCCGGGGCGCGGTTCTGATCGCTATTGCATTCGTGCTTTATGACCGGATCGTACCTGCCAATCAGGGTATCGAGCTGATCGCAGCGTCGCGCTCAGCCGAAGTGTTTCAGCAGTCCAAATCAGTGATCGAGAAACAAATCCCGACGCAGGCCCCTGAGTGGATCGTTGCGCGTTATGAGCAACTGACCAAGTCCTGCGCACCCACCGGCAAGGTGCCGGATCAGGCAGTTCAGTCGGGAACCAGCGGCACCTAATCCGCCTTTGACGATGTCAGTGCTAGAAACACTTCCTCCAGATGCGGCTCTTCGCTGGCCACATCACAGATTTCGATATTCGCCGCTGTGAGCGCACCGAGAATATCTTGCACGCGAACCCGCGATTTTGAATAGGTCAGCGCCAACACACCGCTGGGTCGCACCTCAAGCGTGACCTCCTCGGGCAGGCCTGAAACCTCTATTATCGGCGCGCGCGGCGTCACCAGCAGCGTTTTGGCGTCAATGGTCTGAACCAGATTTTCAGTGCTGTCTTGCGCCACGATCTGGCCGTGGTTGATGATGGCGATCTGGTCGCACATCGCCTCGGCCTCCTCCAGATAGTGGGTGGTCAGGATGATGGTCACACCTTGTGCGTTCAGCTCGTGAATATGCGCCCACAACATACGCCGAAGCTCTATATCCACGCCTGCAGTTGGCTCATCCAGCACCAGAACTTGCGGCGAATGTACCATCGCTTTGCCCAGCAGCAGCCGCCGACGCATCCCCCCGGAAAGCGAGCGCGCATAGGCGTCGGCCTTGTCGCTAAGGCCGATTGCCGCAAGAATTTCGCTGGTGCGCCGATCTGATTTTGGCACGCCATAAAGCCCCGCCTGCAAATCAAGCGACATGCGCGGGGTCAAAAAAGCGTCGAGATTAAGCTCCTGCGGCACCACCCCAATCGCCGCGCGCGACTGGCGCGGGTTCACGTCCTGATCAAAGCCCCAGATGGTCACCTTGCCCGCCGATTTAAGCACAAGCCCCGCGAGAATATTGATCAGCGTCGATTTTCCTGCACCATTTGGTCCCAGCAAGCCAAAGATCGCGCCTTTGGGAATATTGAGATCAATGCCCTTCAGCGCTTCTTTGGCATCACCGTGACGACTGGCGCGATAGGTCTTGCGCAAGCCCGAAATTTGAATGGCTAATTCGTCCATCTTCTCACCTTTTGGCGCATCCGCCTCTTGCCCATGCGTGTGGGTTGGCTATCATGGCCGCTGATCCGGGGTCAATTCAAAGCGCGACCCCTTGCACCAATCAGAGAGCCTTGAAATGTCGATCCAAGCCCCCGAAACCGAAGTCGTGACAACCAGCCGCGTGGCCTGCGATGGCGGCCCCGGCGGACACCCTCGTGTCTGGCTGCAAATCCCCGCCGAAACGGGGTTCGTTGAATGCCCCTATTGCGACAAACGCTATGAGCTTGAAGAAGGTGCCGGGGCGGGTCATTGAGCGGTTTTGGCCGTGGTCACCACCTGCATCTGATCGACGGCTCGGGATTTATTTTCCGCGCTTATCACGCACTGCCGCCGCTGACGCGCAAATCCGATGGCCTGCCGGTGGGTGCGGTCGCGGGGTTTTGCAACATGCTTTACAAGTTCGTCGAGGACCAGAAAGGGCGCGATGCCCCGACCCATGTGGCGGTGATTTTTGACGCCAAGGGCAAGACGTTTCGCAACCAGATTTACGACAAATACAAGGCCAACCGCCCGCCTGCGCCCGAGGATCTGGTGCCGCAATTTCCGCTAACGCGTGATGCAACCCGCGCGTTCAACCTCGCTCATCTGGAGCTTGAGGGTTTTGAGGCCGACGATATTATCGCCACGCTGGCGGTGCAGGCACGGGATGCGGGGGCGCGCGTTACCATTATCAGCTCGGACAAGGATTTGATGCAGCTTGTCGGCGGCGGCGTTGAAATGCTTGACGCCATGAAGAACAAACGCATCGGCATTGAAGAAGTCGAGGCCAAGTTCGGGGTCGCGCCTGATCGGGTGATTGATGTGCAAAGTCTTGCCGGTGACAGCGTTGACAATGTGCCGGGTGCGCCCGGTATCGGCATCAAAACCGCCGCGCTGCTCATTCGCGAATACGGCGATCTTGATACGCTGTTGGCGCATGCGGGCGAGATTAAACAACCCAAACGGCGCGAAACCCTGCTCAATTTTGCCGATCAAATCAGGATCAGCCGCCAGCTTGTGACCCTTAAAACCGACACGCCGCTGGATGTGAGTTTTGACGATTTCGAGGTGCAAGAGCCGGTTGCCGCCGACCTGTTGGGGTTTCTGGCCAAGATGGAATTTCGCACCATGACCGCGCGCATCGCCGCCAAAATGGGGGTTGAAGCGCCGCTCATTGCCGAGCAACCCTCTGGTGACACGCCCGCGCCGTCTCAGGCGCAAATCCCGATTGACCCCGAGAAATACGAGTGTGTGCGCGACGCGGCTGCCTTGCAAATCTGGATTGAGCGCGCGCGCGAGCGTGGCTGGGTCGCGGTTGATACCGAAACCACCGGTCTGGACGAAATGCGCGCCGATCTGGTGGGGGTTTGCCTTGCCGTCACGCCGGGCGAGGCCTGTTATATTCCGCTGACGCATAAGGACGGCGAGGGCGATCTTTTTGGCGGTGCGAACCTCGCGCCCGGTCAGATGGAGTTGGCCGAGGCGCTGGCCATGCTCAAGCCGCTGCTGGAGGATGACGCGGTTGTGAAAATCGGTCAGAACATGAAATACGACGCCAAGATGCTCGCGCGCAACGGCATCAAAATCGCGCCAATAGATGACACGATGCTGCTTTCTTATGCGCTGCATGGGGGCCTTCATAATCACGGTATGGACGCGCTCTCGACCCGCTATCTTGACCACACACCGATCCCGATCAAATCCGTACTTGGCACCGGCAAATCGGCGATCACCTTTGATCATGTGCCAATTGACGACGCGGTCAAATATGCCGCCGAGGACGCCGATATCACCCTGCGCCTGTGGCAGTTTTTCAAGCCGCAATTGCACAGCGCCCACGTCACCACGGTCTATGAGACGCTAGAGCGCCCGCTGGTGCCGGTGCTGGCCGAGATGGAGATGCATGGCATCAAAGTCGATCGCGATCACCTTAGCCGTATGTCCAATAATTTCGCCCAGAAAATGGCCGGGCTGGAGGCCGAGATCTATACGCTCGCAGGCGGCAACTTCAATGTTGCCTCCCCCAAACAGCTTGGCGAAATATTGTTTGATCAGATGAGCTTGGCGGGTGGCAAGAAGGGCAAAACCGGCGCGTATGGCACTGGCGCGGATGTGCTTGGCGACCTCGCCGCCGAGGGCCATGATCTGCCCGCCCGTGTGCTTGACTGGCGTCAGATGGCCAAGCTGAAATCGACCTATACCGATGCGCTGCAAGGCCATATCCACCCTGAAACCGGGCGGGTGCATACCTCTTATGTGATCTCAGGGGCCTCGACCGGACGGCTGGCCTCGACCGATCCGAACTTGCAAAATATTCCCGTCAGAACTGAGGAGGGCCGCCGTATTCGCGAGGCGTTTATCGCTGATCCCGGCAATGTTTTGCTAAGCCTTGACTACAGCCAGATCGAGCTGCGCATCTTGGCGCATATCGCCGATCTCCCTGCCCTCAAACAAGC
>CAYPUW010000065.1:0-9890 GCA_964413925.1 uncultured Rhodobacter sp.
ATTTATCCTCTGAAATCTTTGTTATCGTTGAAGTAATTTCGGCCATGACCCCTACTCTCCCGCTATGTGACGTTAGCTATTTTGCGTCGCGCACCATATCGTTGCAAATGCAACGATGTCAAGATTTAGATACATCACAACTACAACATCGACGCCGACTACAGAGGTTGTCCGTTGTCACACGGCAACGCCGCCAGCACCCCGTCCGCACCTCCAAGCATCACTTTTGGCACACGACTGGCACCGATGACATGCGACAGCCAATAGGTCGCGCGTTCGGCATTTTGGTCAACCCCGGTGCCGCTGAGATATTTAAGGCCGAGATCGGTTTCTGCCGGTTCATAGCCCTGTTCCGCCGATTTCTTAATCCAGATTAACGAGCGCGCTGCGGGCAAACCAGAGGCCCCGCCCGCCGCGGCTTCGGCCTCGTAAATCTTGCCGATTTCAAACTGCGCCGCCGCATAACCATTTTCGGCAGATTTCAAAAACCACTTCGCCGCCTCATCCACCGAGGCCGCCTTGCCGACACCAGATTTCAGCAACGCTCCCATGTTATACTGCGCGACACTGTCCCCGTTTTTCGCCATTTTCTCCCACAATTTCATGGCCTTGGCATATTCACCATTCTTATAGGCGCTGGTGGCAACCTGATCGCGACCTGGGAATTGTTTGACCGCATATAGCCCCAGAAGCCCCACAAACGCCCACAGCATTGATTTGCGAATAGCAGATTTGAACATGAAACAGCCCCCTGATTTTCTTGATTGCTCGCCCCGATTGGGGCTTTTTCCTCTAGTCAAGTCAATGAGATAAAGCGACCCTTGGACAAAGTTCAGGCTGCGACACCCTCCCCGCTTGAGGTTGGCGCGTGGTTTGTCTAAACGCTGACATGTGGTGAACAGGGCAGCGAGCGCATGGCAAATCAAATCGAAGAAAATACGCAAGATCGCGAAAAATCCAAGACAGTGGGGCCGATCCGCGGCCTTTTTCCGTTCCTGCGCCCCTACCGAGCCATGGTCATTATGGCAGGTTTCGCGCTGGTCCTGACCGCAGGCCTGTCGCTGGCGCTGCCCTTGGCTGTACGCCGGGTGATCGACAGTTTCTCCAATGGCTCGACCCAATTGCTGGACATTTATTTCGCCGCAGCGGTCGGGGTGGCCGCGTTGTTGGCGCTTGGCACGGGCCTGCGCTATTATCTGGTGACGCGCCTTGGCGAACGGGTCGTGGCAGACATTCGCAAGGCGGTTTACGACCGGATGATCGGCATGAGTCCGGCGTTTTTTGAACGCATCATGACTGGCGAAGTTCTGTCGCGCATCACCACAGATACCACGCTGATTTTGTCAGTGATCGGCTCGTCGGTTTCAGTGGCCCTGCGCAACCTGTTGATCTTCGTTGGTGGCCTTGGCTTCATGCTGGCCACCAGCCTCAAACTGGCCCTCTTGGTGCTGGTGATCGTGCCGGTGGTGGTGGTGCCAATTCTCGTGCTCGGGCGGCGACTGCGGGGTTTGTCGCGCGAAAATCAGGACAAGATCGCCGAAAGTTCGGGCAACGCGTCGGAGACCTTGCAGGCCGCGCAAACCGTGCAAGCCTTCAGCCACGAGAGCCATAGCCGCGAACAATTCGGGGCCGTTACCGAGCAAAGCTATGAGGTCGCGCAGCGGCGCATTCGCACCCGTGCTTTCATGACCGTGATCGTAATTTTCCTTATATTTGCTGGGGTTGTGGGCGTTTTGTGGATTGGCGCGCTCGATGTTCGCGGTGACGCGATGAGCGCGGGCGCACTGGTTCAGTTCGTGATTTACGCCGTTATGGTCTCGGGATCGGTCGCCGCTTTGTCGGAGATTTGGGGCGAGTTGCAACGAGCCGCAGGCGCGACCGAGCGGCTGGTCGAGCTGCTTAACGCCAAGGATTCCGTGGCCGATCCGGCGAATCCCAAGCCGCTTCCAAACCCTGTGCGCGGTGAAATCCGCTTTAACGATGTGACCTTCCGCTATCCGGCGCGGCCCGAAATCAAGGCTCTGAAAAACATCAGTTTCACCGTAAAGCCCGGCGAGACCGTGGCCCTTGTCGGCCCTTCAGGTGCTGGTAAATCGACCATTTTCCAATTGATGCTACGGTTTTTTGACCCGGTCAGCGGCACGATTACGCTGGACGGGATCGACCTGAAAGAGATGGCTCGCGAGGAGTTTCGCACCTGTCTCGCCATGGTCCCGCAAGACACGGTTATTTTCGCCGATACCGCGCGCCAAAATATCCGTTTTGGTCGCCCCGATGCGACCGACGCCGAGGTCGAGGCAGCCGCCCGCGCCGCCGCCGCGCATGAGTTTCTAATCACGCTGCCCAAAGGCTATGACAGCTTTGTCGGCGAGCGTGGCGTGATGCTTTCGGGTGGGCAAAAACAGCGTATCGCCATTGCACGGGCGATTTTGCGCGCCTCTCCGGTCTTGTTACTGGACGAGGCCACCTCGGCGCTGGATGCCGAAAGCGAACTCGCCGTGCAAAAGGCCGTTGACGGGTTGTCAGCCGACCGCACCACTTTGATAGTTGCACACCGTTTGGCCACTGTGAAAAAGGCCGACCGGATCATCGTTTTTGATCAGGGACAGATCGTGGCGACCGGCACTCATGACGGGCTGGTGGCCGAAGGCGGGCTTTATGCGCGTCTGGCAAAACTGCAATTTACCGATGGGCTGACCTCTGAGTAGGCCCTAAACCTGTCCCATCGCAGCTTTGTCACCGCTCTTGGCCCTCAACAGGGTTGCGCGCGGCGTCGGTTTTGTTTCATTCTGCACCAATAGTGGAGAAAATAATCAAGGAGCGGAACCAATCCGCGCTTGGGGGGGGGGACATGACAACTTTTGGGAATTTGGCCGATAAAAAAGCGATCGAGGATGAGGGCACGTGGGCCGAACGCCAGCCCTCCAAGACGATTTACGAGTTTGTAAAGCGCGCCGCCGACCGCTATCCGAACAATCCCGCCATGTCGTTTCAGATCACCTCTGGTCCCAAGGATCGCGCCGAAACCCTGACTTGGTCCGAGTTCATGGGCAAAATCACCCAAGCCGCCAACATGTTTCGCCGCCTTGGCGTGGGCGAAACCGACACGGTGGCGTATCTAATGCCCAACGCCAACGAGACCGCGATTTCGTTTCTGGGCGGCTCAATCGCCGGCATCGTCAACCCGATCAACCCGTTGCTTGAGGCCGACAAAATCGCCGCCATCCTGCGCGAGACCAACGCCAAGGTGCTGGTCACGCTAAAGTCTTTTCCCAAAACCAACGTCGCCCAACTGGCAGCAGAGGTGGTGGCGCTGGCCCCCAATGTTAAAACCGTACTCGAAGTCGATCTGTTGCGCTATCTCAGCCCGCCCAAAAGCTGGATTGTACCGCTTATTCGCCCCAAAAACCCGATTATCCACGGCGCGACCGTGCTTGATTTCAACACCGAGCTGGGCAAGCACCGCGCCGACGCGCTCGATTTTACCGACGCCACCGAAGACAGGGTTGCCGCCTATTTTCACACCGGCGGCACCACCGGCATGCCCAAAGTGGCGCGCCACCGCTATTCTGGCATGATTTATCAAGGCTGGCTGGCAGGCGAATTGCTGATCGGTCCAGAGGATACGGTGCTGTGCCCGCTGCCGCTGTTTCACGTTTTTGCCGCCTATCCAATCCTGATGGCTTGTGTTGGCGCGGGCGCGCAAATGGTGATGCCGACCCCTGCGGGCTATCGCGGCGACGGGGTGTTTGACAATTTCTGGAAGCTGGTCGAACGTTGGCGCGCCACGTTTTTTGTCACCGTTCCCACGGCTGCGGCGGCGTTGATGCAGCGGCCGGTTGACGCGGATGTCTCCACCCTGAAAAAGGCGTTTTGCGGCTCGGCACCATTGCCGGTCGAGCTGTTTAACCGCTTTGAAAAGGCCACGGGCGTGACCATTCTGGAGGGCTACGGCATGACCGAGGCCACCACGCTGATTTCGATTAATCCGGTTGATGGCGAAAAGAAAATCGGCTCGGTCGGCATTCCGTTCCCGTTCACCGACGTCAAAATCCTCGACTGCGCCGCCGATGGCTCGGTCAATCGCGAGTTTAAAACCGACGAAGTTGGCGAGATTTGCGTGGCCAATCCCGGCATCATCCCCGGCGGCACCTACACGCAAGAGGACAAAAACGTCGGCCTTTACGCCAATGACATCTACCTGCGCACCGGCGATCTGGGCCGGATCGACAAGGACGGCTATCTTTGGATCACGGGGCGCGCCAAGGATTTGATCATTCGCGGCGGCCATAATATCGACCCGGCCACCATCGAGGAGACCCTGTCGGCCCACCCCGACGTGGCATTCGCCGGCGCAATCGGCCAGCCAGATGCCCACGCGGGCGAGCTGCCTTGCGCTTTCGTCGAACTGGTTGAGGGCGGCACCGTGACCGAGGCCGAGTTGATGAAATTCTGCGAGGAAAATATCGGCGAGCGGGCTGCAATCCCCAAACATCTGGAGATTTTGGCCGAGTTGCCCAAGACCGCCGTTGGCAAGATTTTCAAACCCGATCTGCGAAAATCCGCCATCAGGCGAATTTTCAACGCAGCCCTGACCAAGGATGGCATCTCCGCCGAAGTGGTCGAGGTGGTCGAGGACAAAAAGCGCGGCCTCGTGGCGCGCCTCAAAAAGACTGGCGACGTTAAAGACAGCGACGTTAAATCATGCCTTGGCGCATTCGTGCGTCCTTGGGAATGGGTTGCCTAGACCCCAACATTCAGGAGAGACAACATTGGCTCAAACAGCAATCGAGCGCGTAAAAGCGTCGGCCTCAATCAACGAAATGCTCGACGGGGCGGTGCGCGAATATGGAAGCGCGGTCGCGTTTGAGAATTACAACAACAGCCTGAGCTTCACCGATATGGGCCGTTTTGCCGAGGCGCTAGCTGCCTATATGCAAACCGAAATGGGCATCACTAAAGGCTCGAAAGTTGCGCTGATGTCGCCCAATTGTCTGGCCCATCCGGTCTCGACGCTGGCCATTCTCAAATGCGGTGCCGTGCAGGTCAGCATCAATCCCATGTACACGCCTGATGAGTTGGAGCATCAGCTTAACGACAGCGATGCCGAGGTTTTGCTGATCTTTTCCGGCTCGATCCCCAGCTTTGCCGCCGTGCGCGACAAGGTCGGCGTGAAGCAAGTTCTGGTGATGACGCTTGGCGATTGCGGCAAAAACTCTCTGCCCTCGCCGCCGGTTCCCGATGATTTCACCGACTATGAAATGCTGGCACAAGCGTTTGAAGCGGGTGTCGCCTGTGACTTCACCCCGGTTGAGATCAGCCGTCAGGATTTGGCATTTTTGCAGTATACTGGCGGCACCACCGGCCCCTCCAAAGGGGCGATGCTGACCCATGACAACCTGCTGTCAAACGTAACCCAAACCTATGATATCGCCAAAGCGGTGTTGAGGGAGCGCGAGGAAATCATGGTCACCGCGCTGCCCATGTATCACATCTTTGCGCTGATGGTGAACTTCCTGTGCTACACTGGGTTTGGCTGCAAAAACATCCTGATCACCAACCCGCGCGACATGGATCAGTTTATTGGCGCGATCAAAAATTCGGGTTTTACCCGCATCAATGGCGTCAACACGCTTTATGCCGGGATGATGCTGCATCCTGACTTTGGCAACGTCGATTTTTCCCATCTGAAACAAGCTGTTGGCGGCGGCACCGCGACGATGGAGGCGGTGTCGGACAAGTGGCGTGGCTTCACCGGCAAACCGATTCTGGAGGGCTACGGCCTGTCGGAGACCTCGCCGGTTTTGACTATGTGCCCGCCGGAATGGACCGAATTTACCGGCACCATCGGCTATGCGGTCACCGACACCGACATCAAACTTCTCGACGATGACGACGTCGAGGTGCCACAAGGCGAGCGCGGCGAACTGGTTTGCCGTGGTCCCCAAGTCACCCAAGGTTATTATAAACGTGCCGACGAGACCGCCGATGCCTTCACGCCTGACGGTTTTTTTCGCACCGGCGATATCGCGATTTTGGACGACCAAGGCCGGTTTAAAATCGTTGACCGCAAGAAAGACATGGTGATCGTCTCTGGCTTTAACGTCTATCCCAACGATGTCGAGCAAGCCGTCAGCAAATGCCCCGGTGTGCAGGAATGCGCGGTGATCGGCGTGCCCGACCCAAAAACCGGCGAGGCGGTCAAGCTGTTTGCCGTGCGCGAGGCTGGCTCGGACGTGACAGCCGACGAGATCATCGCCTTTTGCCGCGAGCATCTCACCGCCTATAAAGTGCCGCGTCAGGTGGCCTTTATCGACGAAGTGCCAAAATCGGCGGTCGGGAAAATACTGCGTCGCGAATTGCGCGACTAGGACGTGGACCTAAGGGCTGAGCTATCGCGCGCGCTTACATGTTGGGATAGTTCGGCCCATCGCCGCCTTGCGGGGTGACCCATGTGATGTTCTGGCTCGGGTCTTTGATGTCACAGGTCTTGCAGTGAACGCAGTTCTGCGCATTGATCTGAAAGCGCGGATTGCTGCCGTCATCATTGCGGATCACCTCATAAACCCCGGCGGGGCAATAGCGCTGCGCGGGTTCGCCATATATGGGTAAATTGACGGTAATCGGCACGCTCGGGTCGGCCAGCACCAAATGGCAAGGCGCGTCCTCGGCGTGATTTGTGGCCGAAAAGCTGACATTGGTCAGCCGGTCAAACGACAAAACACCGTCCGGTTTTGGATAGACGAGCGTCTTGTGCTGGGCCGCAGGCTCAGTCGCTTCGGCATCGGATATCCCGTGTTTGAGCGTGCCAAAAGGGTTCCAACCCGTCAGATTGGCGAGCCACATGTCAAAGCCACCAAGCGCCAGCGAGGGCAGCATTCCAAGCTTGGACCACAAAGGTTTCACGTTCCTGACCCGCTTGAGATCGCGCGCAATCGGGCCTTGGCGCAGGTCGTCCTCATAGGCCGTCAGCTCGTCGCCCTGCCGCCCGGCCTTGATCGCCCCAACCGCAGCCTCGGCAGCGGCCATCCCGCTTAGCATGGCGTTGTGATTGCCTTTGATGCGCGGAACATTGACCAAACCGGCCGAACACCCAAGCAACGCACCGCCGGGGAAAACCAGCTTGGGGATCGACTGCCAGCCGCCCTCAGAGATCGCGCGCGCGCCATAAGCCACCCGTTTGCCGCCTTCAAGAACCTTGGCAATATCGGGGTGATGCTTGAAACGCTGGAACTCCATATAGGGGTAAACACTGGGGTTTTTATAGTTGAGATGCACCACGAAACCCACATAAACCTGATTGTTTTCAAGGTGGTACAAGAACGAGCCACCACCTGCATTACCGCCAAGCGGCCAGCCCATCGTGTGGGTCACAGTGCCCTCGCGGTGGTTTTCGGGCTTGACCTCCCAGATTTCTTTCATGCCGAGGCCGAATTTTTGCACGTCGCTATTAGCCGTCAGATCAAACCGCGCCATCACCTGTTTTGACAAGGAGCCGCGCACGCCCTCAGACAGGAACACATATTTGCCCAAAAGCTCCATCCCCGGCTCATAGGCCGGACCGGGATTGCCGTCTTTGTCCTTGCCAAACTCACCCGCGACCACGCCAGTCAGCTCCCCAGCCTCGCCAAATATCAACTCAGAGCAGGCCATGCCGGGGAAAATCTCGACCCCCAGCGCCTCGGCCTGTTCGGCCATCCAGCGGCAAAGATTGGCCATTGAGACGATGTAACAGCCGTGATTATTCATCAGCGGCGGCATCAGGAAATTGGGGATACGGATCGACCCACCCTCGCCCAGCATCAGGAAATTGTCCTTTTTAACCGGCACGTTAACCGGCGCGCCGCGCTCTTTCCAATCGGGGATCAGCGCGTTAAGCCCGCTCGGATCAAGCACCGCACCTGACAATATATGCGCGCCAACCTCCGAGCCTTTTTCCAGCACGACCACATTGAGATCACTGTCGAGTTGCTTCAGGCGGATCGCCGCCGATAGGCCAGCGGGACCAGCACCAACAATCACCACGTCATATTCCATCGACTCGCGCGTCGCTGCGGCTGTTATCTCGGCCATGTGGCCCCCCTTTTTGCGGCACCATCAATAGCGTCCGCATCCCAACTTATTCCTACCCCATATGCCTAGCGACCCACACCTTGGCGGTCAATTCAGACCATGCGTCGCTGGTGGAAAAATGCGCAGAACGGTCGCAAAACCGACCAAAACAGCCCCGTTTGCGCAATCCACCCGCTCTGAGAAGGTCATATTGGCGAACTCAACCAAATCCCTTGCCCTTCGGGGGCGCAAATCCTATGTTCTTGGTTTGTGAAACGAGACGAAGGACGTTCAGGGTCAAATGCAGAAAATCCCCGTAACCCCCAAGGGCTTCAAGGCCATGGACGCAGAGCTGAAAACCCTGAAATCAGAGGAGCGCCCGGCCGTGATTCGCGCCATTGCCGAGGCGCGCGAGCATGGTGATCTGTCGGAAAACGCCGAATATCATGCGGCGCGCGAACAGCAGAGCCATATCGAGGGGAGGATCAAAGAGCTTGAGGGCTTGATCGGTCTGGCCGATGTGATTGATGTAACCAAGCTTAGCGGCTCGATCAAATTTGGGGCCACTGTTGAGTTGGTGGACGAGGACACGGACGAGGAAAAAACCTATCAGATCGTGGGTGAACCGGAGGCGGATATCGAGCACAACCTGCTCAACATCAAAAGCCCGATAGCACGCGCCTTGATCGGCAAGGAAGAAGGTGACAGTGTCGCGGTGAAAACCCCCGGTGGCATCAAAAGTTATGAAGTCCTCAGCGTGAAATTTATCTGAGAAATCAATTCTTAAGGCTGTTAAGCTATGGATAATGAGAAACCAGACGCCCCGCTCGACCTTGGCATTTATGGCCGTCAGGTGCGTCGCCGGGTCGAAATCTCGGATATTATCGCGGCAGTGCTGAGCCTCGCTTGGGTGGCGATTGTCGCCGGGTTTTGGCTGTTTATCGGCATCTCCACCGACGGCAGCGCGGGCTTTAATCCCATGACTTTCGTGATGACAATGGTGTCGATCCTGCTGCCAATCGGCCTGATTTGGGTCGCCAGTGCCGGGGCCAAAACCGCCAAAGTCATGCGCGAAGAGGCCTCGCGCCTGCAAGCCTCGATCGACGCTATGCGCCACGCTTATGTGGTTCAGCAGCAAACGGCGGGCCAACATGTGACCCCGTCGCTGGAAAAGCAACTCGGCGAAATTGCCGCCTCGCAAAAGCAAACCGAAAGCGCGATTGCCACGTTTACCTCGACGCGCGAGGCGGGCGAAAGCACGCCGCCCTCCACCACAAAGGCGGCTTTGGCGAAAAAAATACCCGAAGCGTCGGACGAGCAACCGTCGCTGGCGCTGGGCACGCCCGCCTCTGAGTTGGCCGAGCCGATTTCGATTGCCGAGTTTATTCGCGCCATGAATTTCCCCGAAAACGAGGATGACAGCGAGGGGTTTCGTACCCTCAGGCGCGCGCTGGATGATCGCGATATCGCCAAAATGATTCGTGCGTCGCAAGATATTCTGACCCTGTTGTCGCAGGACGGAATTTACATGGACGATCTGCGTCCTGATCGCCCGCGCGCCGAAACATGGCGGCGATTTGCCAACGGAGATCGCGGATTGGTGGTGGCCGGACTTGGCGGCATTCGCGATCGCACCTGTCTGGCGCTGGCCGGTGGGCGCATGAAGCAAGACCCGGTTTTTCGTGATGCCGCGCATCATTTCCTGCGCCAGTTTGACACCGTGCTGACCGATTTTGAGGCCAATGCCACCGATCAGGAGCTGGTCAATATGGGCGAAACCCGCACGGCCCGCGCGTTCATGCTGCTCGGTCGGGTCGCGGGGACGTTTAATTAGGGTC